>CAUZBD010000148.1:0-6254 GCA_963577795.1 Planctomycetota bacterium
CTCGTCGCCCCGTATAGTCCAACTCAATCACCGACCCGCTCTCAGCCTTTCGACACGCCTCGGCAAGCGACGCGTGTGAGCCGCGTCGCAGGGAGTTGCCGACGCGAAGTGGTTTTTCTATTTTGTCGTCTGTTTCTATTTTCTTTGCGGATACCGCGGGAATCGGGTTAGCGACGGTGGCATTCGTAACCGCATTTTGAGATTGCTGCAGCGGAGGCTCGCTCTTTGTGCGCTCGGCATTTGATGGCGGAATCGACGGAATGTCTCCACTGCGTTTATTTTTTACGGTTGGATTTTCGACAACCTTGTTCGTCGCTGCTGGGAAAGCATTGGTTGTGGAATCATCGTTCTGAAATGCAGTGGACTGGTTTGCTTGGGTTATTTGCGGTGGTTTTATAGTAGCCACTGGTTGGCTTGTGTAATGGATGAACAATCCGATCAACAAAAGTAGGCCCGTTGGAACAATCCAAGGGAGATGCCGAGTCGTCCAGGATGCGTTCAATCCGTGCGGAGTCATGACCACAGAACTGTTGCGGGCTGGTTTGAGATTGAGTTGGTTCGCCAGCAGCAATAAATCAGTAGAAAGTTCGAGCGGATTCTGATATCGATCGCGAGGATTTTTTGCCAACAGTTTTCGTGTGACATCGCAGATTGCTGGTGGAAGGTCCGGACGGATTGCCTGCGGGTCGGGGGGAGTATCGCCCTGATGCTGTAGCAGTTTCTGCAGTACGGTACCGTCAGGGAATGGAGGTTCGGCGGTCAGCATAAAATAGACCGTGCAGCCGAGCGAATAGAGATCGCTGCGAACATCCGCGTTGCGCGGATCCCTCGCCTGTTCGGGAGAGATGTAGTCAAAGGTTCCCAGCGTGACTCCTGTCGCGGTGAGATCCTCCTGCGAATTATCTACCTGATGAAGACGGGCCAGACCCATATCGACCAGCTTGATGTGTCCATTTCTGCCGATAAGGACGTTGGACGGTTTAATATCTCGATGGACGATGTCTCGGCTGCTCGCATGCTGCAGAGCATCTGCTATTTGCAGCGTATAGTGAACGGTGTCTTCCAGAGACAAGGGGCCGCTGCGGTAAACCAGATCGCGAAGATTTTCGCCTTCGATATATTCCAGCACGATATAGTGCCAGCCACGGTCCTGTCCCACGTAATAAACGCGCGCAATATTTTCGTGATCCAGACGCGCAGTACTTTGGGCCTCATTCTGGAAACGCTGCGTTGTTTCCTCATCCCCGCTGTGCTGTTGAAGCAGGACTTTGATGGCCACGGTACGCCCCAAGGCGGTGTCGGTTCCGCGGAAGACGGATCCCATACCACCCCCCCCGACAAAGGCGTCGAGTCGGAAGTGATTGAGTTGCTGGCCCTCGAGTACACGGCCCAAATCGGACGTTCCGGGGTGGCTTCCCTCAGGCCGATTTGCGTCCTCGCCGGCCGAGAGTACCGTTGCATCATCCAGTTTCGATCGGTCAGGCGGATTGGCTTCGGACTGCGGATCGGCACTGCCTGGGAGGGAGCCAGTCGGTTGGGACTGATTTTCAGTGGTCGGGTCATGCATAGCGTCAGGGACCCCTTCTTCACGGACCCTGGCCCGGGGCCTATCTATTTCCAACGGCGGAGTGCGGAATCACTTCTTTGAACCCATTTTAGGTGTGCAAAACTAAAAAGTCAACGTTTAAGTCATTTCTGGATAATGGGTTACATTACAAGCTCTTTGCGTAATGCGCCGCTTGCTCCATCCTTGGAACAGCGGCCGTACTGAGTGTGTTCCCCGCCCAGTGTGCCAAGAAAAATTTCTCAAAAATTTGTACCGCTTATTTTCTTCTGAGCAGCGCAGTGCACTGCCTAAAAAGTAAGCATCTGGGGGCATGCCCGAAGGGTGTGCAGCACTGCTTGAATGGCTAGCATCTACGGAATCCTTTCTCAAAGTGCTGCTAACGCAATGACATCCATGCTGGTCTTGACTTGAGAGCGTCGATTTCAGAAAGTACCCCACCGTGGAAGCTCCAGGAACGGATACCTGTGGGCGTTTTGTTTGTAGTTCATGGAAGGAGGACGTGTGATGCTCGAGGCTCAACCGCAAACCGCAAGTGCATATGCAACTATTCAGAATCCCAATGAAAAACGTCAGGCGATTCGAAGTCAGGCCAATCAGTGTTTTACACAGGAACCAGATTGGGTGACCTTTTATCGCGAGATTTTAGGAATCAACGGGATAATCCGCCGCAACTACCCCGATGCGCAAGCGTTGGTGGATTTCGAAAAGACAGACGAGTATGGGGAAATTCAACAGATGCTGGCAAAGCTCCGCGAAAAAGGGCGGACGCAAGTCAGTGACCTGGAGCCGACCCGTGTGATAACTGTGCGGATGCCCAAAAGCCTTCACGAATCGCTTCGTGTTGAGGCCCATGAGCGGCATACAAGCATGAACAAACTTTGTATCTCCAAACTTTTGCAGATGATTGATACACAGTTGGTTCCACACGAGGTTTAACTGATTTGTCCTCGAAGGATCGGTTTCTACAACCCCTTAAGATGACTCAACCCAACCCGGCAGAGAGCAGCCCGCTCTGCCGGGTTTTTTGTTGTGTTGATGGGCAGCAGAAAAGAAGATAAACGGGTCGATTCCTCGGTCTTTGCCTCGTTTTTGGGACCTCTTCGAGTTGCCCGTCTTCTCGCTTAAGATAAGGTGCAATCGGCGCTGGCTACCCAGGGGGGTAATGATGAGGGCAGCCGGTCTTCCTTGAGCGAGCAATTTGTATGGAATCGAGCAATCACTTTGATGCCCAGGGAGCGGCCCGGATGGTGGATATTTCCACCAAACCGGTAACCGAGAGAAAAGCTCGGGCGAGCGGGCGGATACGCATGGCACATCAGACCTGTACGCAGATCCGCAAACAGCAGTTTGCCAAAGGTGATGTCCTCGCTGTCGCGCGGTTGGCAGGAATCATGGCAGCGAAACAGACATCCAGTCTAATTCCGCTTTGTCATCCTTTGTCGCTTGAACGGGTCGAAATTGATTTTGCATTTTCTCAGGAACCTGATTCTGACGATGCTTGGGTACAAATCGAAGCGTCGGCAGCGGTGGCGGGACGAACCGGCGTGGAGATGGAAGCTTTAGTAGCGGTCAGTGGGGCAGCTTTGACCATTTACGACATGTGCAAGTCTGTTGATCGTGGAATGGTGATTGAGACAATCCGCTTAGACGAAAAAGTCGGTGGTCGGAGCGGGCATTTCAAACGCGCGGAAGACTAGACGCTGGCCTTACTGGTGCGATTGTTCTGTTGCCAGGCGACAATTCTCGGCAAAATGTGCAAGACTTAAGCCGCCGATCACCATGGATCCTACGGAGGGTTTTGCCAGGACATGGCCAATGGCCTGACTCGGGACCAGACGCCCAGAATCGAGACCCTTTTTAACGAGCACACCCACGCCCTCGGCGTGGGCCCGGTCGATAAGATCTCCACGCGTGGTATTTTCAGTGTGGTATTCAATCATCATGACATCGGCCCACTTCAAGCAGTTGCTCTCTGATTCGATCTGACTTCCTGAAAAACCGATGGCCCGCGTCCACCCTTTGCTGCGGAGGTGTTGGAGCGTTTCTACGAGGTCAGTCTGGTCGAGGATTTCTTGGTCTCGACCGTGTGAGTGCGCCAAGATGATGTCGACGTGGTCGGTTTGCAATCGTCGCAAGCTCTCAGCGACACTGCTTCGAATCGCGGTCGCACTGAAATCGTAATGCGACCGCCCATTGATAAACTTTTCGCCGACCTTCGTTGATAAAACAAATCGCTTGCGATGGTCAGAGAGCACGTTACCGATACGCGCCTCACTGAGCCCATAGGCAGGCGCCGTATCGATAAGGTTGATGCCGAGATCGAGTATTCCGAGGAGAAGGTTTTCGGCATCCTGATCGCTCGGGATGGAAAAATCGCCATATTTTGTCTTTTGATTGCGACCCATTTTGACGCTGCCGAATCCGATCGGCGATACAGAGATTCCGGTCCTACCAAGCGTTCGGGCCAACATGGAGATGCCTGACGAATGAGACTTTGGTTCGATTGCTACGATCCAATCCTTGCGTGTCGGCAATCTTGATCCAAACGACTCCCGCTGTCCAGCACCGGTCGGAGAATCAAGCCATGGACCTTCCTGCAGTTGATGGAGAAGCCCGGCTGACGTTATAAGGAAAATACCGATCACCTCCCTGCAGGCTGTACGACGCCTGCTTGCTATATTTGAGCTTCTGGCGAAAGGGTTCTTTAAAAGGCCGTCTATGCGTTCGTATCGATATGGTTGCCCGCATTGCAGAAACCCATTTGCAGTGGAGGAAGATGCGGTGGGAAGGCTGGTGGCGTGTCCGCTCTGCGCCGAGACGGTTCAGATTCCAGAGGCTGATTCTGTTGCTGGCAAGGATGTCCTTCCACTCACTTCTCCACACGATCCACGCTGGCCGCCGAAATTGGAGTCGGCCGCCGATGCGGATCTTCCAGGTGACAAGGCAGGCCATCCATCGAGTTCCGTATCGCCAACCGCATCGGTCGCTACAGGATCGCAGCGGGGCGGCCCATCGCCTGATCTTCCGGATCCCATGGCACCGGTCGCGCGAGAAAAGGTTGCGAGTGCTTTGCCTGCTCCCGATGACGCGCCGACATTTGCCGATACAGCGGAAGTCTTGGTTGAGGATCGTCCTAAGACGATCCTTTATAAAGGGCGGACCATCGAGTTGCGACGCGTCAGTCCAGAAGAAAGACAGCGACGCCGCTGGCGGCGGAGAATAATCCTGATCCTGATTTGTGGCGTTGTCTTGATCTACTATTTGCTTCGCGAAGTTGGAGAAATATAGTTTCGCGAGGTCTTACTCGCCTGCTTGTCCGAGTTTGAAAATTTCTTCGGCATCTAAACAGAGATCATTCCCTTCAAACAGACTTCGTACTGCCGCTTTATGGATTTTCATTTTAGCTCCGCCCACGCCGATTGCGCCATAACAGACAGCCGCACCGTAGGAGGTAGCACGATCATGTACTTCAATGCCCTCGATACCGAGTGGAGGGACGGCATTCAGATCAATGACAACGCGTAGATCTGTAGCCGCTTCGCGAACCGCTGACGGAAAAAGTTGTATTCCTTCTGCACCTGCGGAAAGGACAACCTGCACACCCTCAAGCGCTTGCTGGAGTCGTTCTGCCGAGTCAAGTTGTACGGGCGTAATATTGGCCTCAGGCAAACTTTCTATAATGTGGTTGCAAACCGCAGAAGCGCGATCTTCACGACGAGAACCTGCAAACACATGGGCGCCTTGACCGGCGAGTAGACGGCAGACGCGTGCTCCGACAGGCCCGGTAGCAGCCAAAACCATTGCTTTGCTACCGGCAAGCGGGACGTGTGTTGCTGCAGAGAGAACGGCGGCAGTTGCCGTGGTGTTGCATCCGCCCGAATCAAGCATCACCGACACACGGATGGGGCCGTAAAAAGTATCTTGGACCACACGCAGCACCGCTTCTCCTGCGGCGATGTCCGAACCACCAATGAAAACGGCTGTATTTTTCAGCGCCTCCCCGCCGCGGGTAAACATCGCGCCATGGATAATGGGCACGACATTCTGGGGCGTGATCGAGGAATAACGCAGCACATGATCGACTCCGGCATCGACGGCAACGACGCTGTCGAAAGAACTTGTCTGGGAGTCGGTATCGAGTTGGATGAGGATTTTGGGGTGGGGCATGAAAGGTTTTTCCTGGTGGCCGTCGAAAAGCTGCATCGTAACAACCGCCACGCTTCGGGGGCAGCGTACCGGTTGTGCAGGTTGGAGGGCCGAGGGGGTCAACAACCCGAGCGTTTATTAAAAGTAAATATGGATAGCTTAGGTAAAATCTGCCGATAGGGTAATCCATAGGGATGCCACCTTTCTTTTTCTCTCAGTGTCTTCAGGGAGAAAAAGGGCTTTTAGGTAGATAAACCGAGCATTCCAAGCAACCTGTCCGGAGGTGACCGATGGTCGTCGCAAAAATGATTCGCTACCAGCTTGACTGCCAATCCTCGCTAAAAACGCCCGGTTATTGGCAATTTTTGCTGACCGCACCCGAGCAAGCGTACCGTTTGGAAGTCCGTGACTGTGAAGCGGGGATGGATCCTCAAAGGTGTCAGTTGTTGGCGATACTCCGCGGCCTCGAAGCGATTCCGCATCGGGCAGAAGTGACGCTTGTGACCGACAGTCGGTATGTGCAGCAGGGCCTCCGGCACGG
>CAUZBD010000149.1:0-6243 GCA_963577795.1 Planctomycetota bacterium
TTTCCTTAGCGGCCTAGCTAAATTTCTGTTCACCCCACTGGCAGTCGCGGCAAGTATTGCCATTTTTGCATCGTATATTCTGGCCATTACCCTCGTTCCTGCATATTGCGCGCGGTTCCTCAAAATCCGCAAGCCATCTGGTTCATTGCAAGAGCACAAGAAAAGAGAAGGTGCTTTTGCCCTCGCTTATCAATCGCTTCTTCGGCGTCTGCTATCGATACGTTACTTTATCGTCTTCATCGCAGCGGCAGCTTTTGTAGTCTCCCTAATATTCATGAACCGTTATATGGGCAAAGAACTCTTTCCGCAGGTCGATTCGGGACAGGTCTCTATTTTTGTTCGGATGGCAACCGGAACGCGTATTGAAGAGACAGAAAAAACAATTGCAAAAATCGAAGCTGAAATCATCAGTCTGATTGGAAAACCAGATCCTGGGTTTGCCGTGGGCAAAGAGCAATATCCAAAATCAAATCTTCAGATTATTATTTCCAATATTGGCGTGCTGATGGACTGGCCAGCAGCCTACACGCCCAACACCGGATCGATGGATACCTTTATGCTCGTTCAAACTAAAGGCAAGCTCGGTGAACCGAGTATTTTTAAGTACGTCGAACGGCTCCGTGAAGATCTTCAAACTAAATTCCCTGGGGTTGAATTTTCCTTCGATACCGGGGGCATGCTCACCGCAGCACTCAATATGGGCGAACCCTCACCCATCCACTTCCAAATCAGCTGCTCGAATCTTGAAACCGGACAAAGCGTAGCGCGAAAGATTGTTACTGCAGCGGAAGCAGTCCCCGGCACTGCCGATGTTCGCATCGCTCAAAGGATTGATTATCCAATTCTTGAGGTCAATATGAACCGCGATCTCGCGAGTCGTATGGGACTCAATCCTGAAGACGTGATGAAAAATCTTGTAGCCGCCACCAATAGTTCCATTAATTTTCAGCCCTCCTTCTGGCTCGATAAGAACAAAGGCAATCACTATTTTTTGGGGGTCCAATATGCTGAGCAAGAACTCGACAGCATTGAAACCCTCAAATCGATTCCTGTTGGTAGTGACAGTGAAGGAAGACCGTTGCGGCTGGGAAATATTGCCGAGATTCATCGTGCGAGCGGCCCTGGAGTGGTCAACCATGTCAATATTTCTAGGGTCACTGATGTCTACGCGAATGTGAAGCAAGGTTACGATGTCGGTTCTGTCGTATCAGCAATTGAAAAGAAACTTGTCGCCCTCGGCGCCCAGGAAGATACCGATGAACGCGGGCATCTTTATCGCATTGGCTTCCGCACCGACCAGTCAATGCTTGATGCGATAGGCTTATCGGGACCAGAACGGACTGAAGCTGCCAAAATCCTCGCCATAACAAATGCGGGGAAGCAGAACCGTCAGTTGATCCAAATTCTCTCTGAAAAACAAAGAAAAATCTGGGCACAGCTCCGCAAAGAACCGCTGGCCGATGCCTCACTCTACAAAGGAGTCAGTTTCCGGATGATGGGTGAGGTCCGTTCAATGCGCGAATCTTTTCAACAATTTACTGGTGGCCTGATTATTGCAGCAATACTGGTCTATCTCGTAATGGTTGCTCAATTTCGCAGCTTCATCGATCCACTGATTGTACTCTTGACCGTTCCCCTCGGATTCATCGGCGTTGTCTTGATGCTTTTTTTGACTGGAACCCACCTTTCGATCATGGCCTTTATGGGAATCATCATGATGGTGGGGATTGTGGTGGAATATTCTATCGTGCTCGTCGATTTTGCGAATCGTCGCTTGAAAGAAAATGCCTCTGTACGGGAGGCAATCCTTGATGCTGCCAAGGTGCGATTACGTCCGATCCTGATGACATCATTAACGACCTGGCTGGCTTTGCTCCCGATGGCCATTGGTTTCGGAGGAGGCGAGGCAAACGCACCACTCGCGCGGGCGATCATCGGAGGTGTTTTAGGAGCCACCGTGCTCTCTTTAGTTGTGGTCCCCTGCCTTTATGTGATGTTTAAACGGCAGCCACGGCGCGAGGAAGGAACGACCTAAATGGAATCACTAACAATGAACAATCCCGTTCGTCTCTTACTTTTACTCATTGCACCGTTTGCACTGCTATTAGCTTCCGGGATTTCCTGCAATCGAGCCGCAGAAGAGATTAGCGAACCGGTATCCAAAATCTCTCAAGCACGTATCGAAGTGACTCGGGTAGAACCTAGTCCCTTGAATCGAAAGACCGCCCTGTCGGCTTCCATCGAAGGTGAGCATCAAACGGAATTATTTCCGCGCATCGAAGGAATCGTAGCAGATGTCTACGTAAAGATTGGTGATCGCGTCAAGAAAAATACACTTCTCGTACTGCTGCGAGCCCAAAACGTTGCCGACCTAGTACGGCACCGGGAAGAATTAGTCAAAGAGTCGCAGGCAGAAATGAAGCGGCGTGAAGCGGGGATCAAACTGGCAGAAGCTGAGATAAAATCAAGAGAAGCCCGCCTCAAAATTCAAATCATCAAAAAGAATCGTATGGAATCCCTCGTAAAACGAGGCTCACTCAGCCAACAGCGACTCGACGAGGCTGTTTTTGAAGTTAGCTCTGCCGAGGCGGATCTGCTACATGCGCAGGCGGAGGTTGAAGAAGCTGAGGCCGAGTTTGAAGTAGCCAAGGCTAAAATAGAAGTGGCTCTCGCCGATCTCGAAGCGGCCCAGACGAACGCCGACTACCGCGAAATACGCGCTCCTTTTGACGGCCTCATCACGGCTCGCCACGTGGATCCGGGCGACTTTGTCCAGCCCAACGACCCCAAATCTACTCAAGGTTTACTTGATATAGTCCGTTACGATCAGGTTCGTGCAGTGATTTATATTCCGCTCGAAGATGCGGCTTATGTTGACTCGGGAGACCCGGTCTTACTCCGACATCAATCGCACACTGGAAACGGTCTTATCGAATCGATTGCCGGAAATCCTCTGACAATCTCTCGCTCCGCCCGTGCATTCAATAGTGGATCACGGATGATGCGGGCTGAAATCGACATCGATAACGAGCAATTGGAAAAAGAAAGCGGTAAGTTTCTCGTTCCGGGCGACTACGGCAAAGTATGGGTCACCCTGGAATCACTTGAGGGCAGACCGATGGTGCCACGTCAAGCAATTTTTTCTTCCGAGGACGGCAGTAAGTATCTCGTTTCCCTTGACGACAATCAAACGCCGAACAAAGTCCCCATTGAAAATATTATTTTTGAATCAGAAGGGCGGGTGGTTATTGAAGTACCTGGATTGAAAATTGGTCAGCGAATTGTCAGTAGTTCTGATGAAGATTTAATTTTTGGGGAACCGCTTGATCCGAGTCAACTAAAAGAACTCGCTGATTCAAAATAGTTATTATTACCCAGCAACGAGCTTAAAGGCTTTCGCGCGTGCTAACGAAAATCATTCAAAACCAGATCTGCGGTATTCCCGCTAAGCTTGGATGGGCCAGCTGCTTAGGGATATGCATCCTCCTGACAGGATGTGCTCATTTTGGTTCGAACCAAACGGTCTGCTACGAACCCGTTTGCGATCCGGCAGATCAAAGCAATGTCTCTAACGTGCAGTCGCCTATCAGGCAAGTTGCCTTTGATGAAGAAATAAACGCCTCGACAGAAAAAATACCGGCCCCGAGCGATAACGAAAATTTACTTCGCGATCCTCCAGATCCTCTCCCTGACTTTCAACAAGTTCCCGCTCCTCCCGTCGATCCTCAACCAGAAACAATAAGTGTAGAAGAACCATTTGTAATCGACCTGGCGACCACCATTAAATTGGGCGGTGGGACGGCATTGGAAGTCCAAATCGCGCGAGAAAAAGCCTATCAAGCTCAGGTGAACTGGAGTAAGTCACGGTTACTCCTTCTGCCCACCATCTGGTACGGCCTCAATTGGAATCACCATGATGGAACCATCCAAACGACTCCGGGGCAAGTGATTGAGACGAGTCGCAGTTCGCTCTACAGCGGTGGTGGTGCGGGATTTGAGGGTCAACCTATAACGTCTAACGGAACGGGACCTGGCAACTTTGCCTTCAATTTAAGTATTGCTGAAGCACACTATAAACCCTTGGAACAATTGCAGATATCGCGCGCTGCAAATGCAGCTGAACGTGGCACAAGAAATGATATCATGCGCGACCTTGCGGTTCGATACGCTGATATTTTGCAGGCCCGATCAGAACTTGCGAACTACAACGTAGGAAGAGATACTTCTCGGAAGCTTGTGAACGTAACCACCAATTTTTCTGATGTTGGCCTCGGATCACCTGCCGAAGTCTACCGGGCAAAAACGGAAGAAGCCCAATGGATCGTCAAGGTCAAAGAGGCTGAACGTAAAGTTATCGTTTCAACCACGAAATTGGCGGAGATACTGCAACTTGACCCAGCAGTACAACTTCTACCCGCCGAAGTACAACTGGCACCAGTAACCATTGTGGATGAAAATCTTTCGGTGCAGGAGCTTATCATGATCGGCCTTGCCGAGCGACCGGAAATGGCCGAATACCGCGCACTGGCCGAATCCCGGCTGATACGATTCCGGCAAGAACGCGCCCGTCCATTCCTTCCCTATCTCCAACTCGCGGGAAGTGTCGGGTCTTTTGGAGGAGGTACGGGATCAGACCTCATCAACCAACGGACTCGAGATGATATCGTGGCGTCAATGGTTTGGGAATTCAAAAATATGGGGATTGGTAATTACCTAATCAACCGCCGAAGCAAAAGTGAATGGCGCGAATCCCAACTCAAAGTAGAACGTCTTCAAAATCGCGTGATCGCCGAAGTTCTGGCCACTGCCGGAGACAGCGCTAGCTATCGGAGGCAAATCAACGCTGCCGAATCGGGTCTACAGGCCGCTAATAAAAGTTATGAATTAAATCTCGAAAGGATCCGCGATGCAGAAGGGATCCCCCTCGAGTTGGTTCAGGCAATCCAGGCTCGAACTGATTCTCAGAATCGATTGACCGGAGCGATCTGCAATTACAATCGAGCCCAATACCGTTTGCTACATGCAATCGGTCAGCCATCTGCGATTGCCATGTCAAATTCGGACAACAATAATCCCTAAGCCGCATGGATCTCCTCCGTCTCCGCCCGTTTGGTTATGCTTGACGTGACGCGGGTGTAGTTCAATGGTAGAACACAAGCTTCCCAAGCTTGATACGGGGGTTCGATTCCCCTCACCCGCTCTGTCTCTCTCGGGCAACTCTAGAGCGGATGCTCTTGCTGATCCGATGCGAGGCGAATGGTTTTACGAGAGAGATCGTGGATCGCCTCCACGTAGCGGACCGTGCGGAAGGTTGCCTGCATGAGAATTGAATGGGTGTAAGCGTGCTGTCCACGAATAGTAATCCCCTCAAGCATCGATGAATCGCTGATTCCGCACGATACGAAAATAATATCTTCCCCCGATGCGAGATCGTCGCACGCATAGACTTGGTCAAGATTCTCACTCCAAGCCGATTCCTTGAGTTCCGCAAGTTCCGCATCGTCACGCGGCCACATCCGCACGAGCATCTCACCACCTAGGCATTTAATCGCTGCCGCCGCAATCACCGCTTCTGGTGATCCCCCCACCCCTAAATAGACATCGACCGTACTGTTGAGCATCGAAGGCGCAATGGCCATCGCCACATCCCCATCGCCAATCAAGCGGATGCGGGCACCAAGCTTCCGCAAAATTGCAATTTCGGCGTCATGGCGATCTCGGTCGAGCAGGCCAACCACCAGATCCTCTACCCGTTTATCAAGACACTCCGCAATTTTCCCTAAGGTCTGCTCGAGTGGGGCATCGAGGTCCAAAGAAACATTGGCCTCACAAACACGAGGGCCGTAGGCAAGTTTGTAGCTATAAAAACTAGGGAGTTCTATCAACTCCCGCTGAGATTCTGTAGAGACAACCGTAGCCGCAAGCACACTAATTGCCCCGGGCAGGCCTTTTGCAGTCAATCGAGTTCCGTCGATTGGATCGATTGCAAAATTAACGCGCGGTGCGCCCGCAGTGCCCAATCCTAACTTTTCATTGCGAAAAATTCCCGGTGCTTCATCTTTGATACCCTCACCAATAACGCACAAACCTTGCATGTCGATTAAGTTGAGCATCCCTCGCATCGCATCGGTCGCCGCCTCATCGGCAGCCAATTTGTCTCCGCAACCGAGCCAGCGGTAGGCGTGCAAGGATGCTGCTTCTACAGCCCGTACCAAATCAAAGCCGATTGTTCGCGCGACGGTA
>CAUZBD010000150.1:0-6236 GCA_963577795.1 Planctomycetota bacterium
GAGAGTGGACCAAACTGCGCCGGCAACACGCCACGCACTACGATACTCTCTTTTCGGATATACCGAATCTCATCTGTCCTTCTGTGCGGAAGAGGTGCCAACATGCTTACCACCTGTATGTTATACGCGTCACCGATCGACAACAGCTTCGAGAACATTTGAAAAGTCACAGCATTCCCACCTTGATCAATTACCCCAAAGCACTTCCTTTTTATCCAGCGTACGCTCGTCTTGGTCATACACCAGAAGATTTTCCAATTGCGTATGGTCATGCAAAACAGATCCTATCACTTCCGCTTTATCCAGAATTACCTGCCGAAGACCTAGTGCAAGTCGCTGAAACAGCAGCTGATTTCCAACGAACCAACTTTGATCGACAAAAATCGGTCGCCGCATAATCGCATATAGATTTAAGAATTTTAAATGGATATCTTCCACATGGATGTGGCATTGCATACCGCAGAACATTTGGCGATTAACCTCTCTGATAGTGCGCAATGTCCTGCTCCGTCAAATAGACAATCAGGGGCTCTGCGCAACAAGACTATTCTCATTATCTCCCCGCAACCATGGGACCACATTGCGATATCCAAGCATCACTATGCAAGCGAATTGGCCACACGAAATAACACTGTTTACTTTCTTGAACCCCCGAACCCTGAAATATCGTGCCCTGTTTCGATTCGAACCGCAAAAAACCAACCGCGCATTGAAATAATTTCTTATCGCCCTTCCCTTTTAGACAAAATTCGGTTTCACGCGTATGGACTTTACAAAAAAATTGTAAAAAAAAGAATCCGACTCATAACGAATCATATCCCACAGCCGCTTGATCTCGTTTGGTCATTTGAACCAAACCGATTCCCAAATCTTCGCCAATTTAAAGCACGTCATACTATATTTCATCCCGTCGATCCCCTGTGCGATCGCCGACAGATTAATATTGCTCGATCAGCCGATATTGTGCTTGCCGTCTCGCAGAAGATCCTGTCTCATTTCGAATGTCATTCATCTGCACATTTTGTAAATCACGGTTTAGCAGTGCCTTTTGAAGCGATCGCAAGAAAAAGGCTGACAGAACCCTATATCGCAAACGAACCTTTACAAGCTGGATACGCTGGTAATTTAGTTCGCCCTCCAGTGAATCGAAAAAGCATTCGGGAAATCGTCTCACAAAACCCAGAGGTGATATTTCACTTCTGGGGCCCATGTTCAATTGACTCAAAATCTGATCCTCAATCGAAGGTCATTGCAAATTTTATCGCGTGGCTACATCAAAGAAAAAATGTGCGACTGCATGGGTCGGTCGACCCCACCACGCTGGCCAGTGCAATGCGAAAGATGGATCTTTTCTTCCTCTCCTACTCTCTGCATCCGACAGAATCTGATCGTTCTAATTCACACAAGCTACTCGAGTATCTAAGCACGGGTCGAGTGGTCGTATCAAGTCAATTCGATACTTATCAACATCTTTCTCCGGAATTATTCTTGATGCCAAAATCGAATGACGATCATGAACTTCCTTACTTGTTTAAGCAAGCTGTAAAAAACATATCGACGTTAAATAACCAGCAACATCGGGATGCCCGCCTTAGGCTCGCACTCGCAAATCGATATACGGATCACCTTGACCTGATTGAAAAACATCTTGCGCGTATTTCTTCGCAGATTGCCGCATGATACCTCTCTATTAATTTGGAAAAAAATGATCTCAACAAAACAAAATATGATCGAACGGAGCGTCAATTTTATTCCGTGGCGCGTTCGTCATTGGATTCGCTTGGTCCCCGGTCTTGCACAACTCCAACGGCTTATTTTTTCAACTTTTCTCGTTGATCGTGAATTTGTGCATCGAATAAACGCTGGCCCTGCAATGGGCTTGAACTATCTTGTGCAGCTACCTCAAGACAAACAGATTTGGACCGGTACGTACGAAGCGGAAGTTGCCACAAAAATTTTCGATGCGGTCGTACCTGGTCAAGCATGTTTTGATATTGGCGCCCATCGTGGTTTTCTCTCAGGCGTTATGGCAGTTGCAGGTGCGAGTGAAGTGCATTGCTTTGACCCGAATCCCGATAACACCAAACAGCTTCGGAGCCTTTCTGAGTTGAACCCAGAGTTGAAATTCGTGGTTCACGAAATGGCCGTAGGAAACCATACAGGAATGGTTGAATTTGTCCTGATGCCAGAAACCAGCATGGGAAAGGTCCTCGAAAGCAATTTCCAACCAGAAGCCGAAGGCATGGGAAAGCTGGCAGTGGATGCGTGTCGACTGGATGATTTAATCGCAACCGGAAAAATACCTCCACCGGGTCTGATCAAAATCGATGTTGAAGGCGCTGAAGAACTAGTCCTCGAGGGAGGCGCGAATCTTTTGGGAAAATATAGGCCCAATATCATTCTTGAGGCACATTCGCCAAAACTTGCCTCTCAATGCATTCGCATACTGAAGAATGCCGGCTACGAAGTAGAACCGCTAAATCAACAGGGAATCGCCCAACACACTTCTGGTGACTCGACTTCTCATTGGATTGGCCGTGCAGCTTAATGGCAAAAATTAACATCATCTCTGGCATCCAACTTTCCAACAACCCACGAGTTGTGAAGGAGGCCGATGCGCTGACAGAAGCTGGGCATGAGGTCGAAGTTTTTTCCTCGATTTTGAATCCCGGAGATGCTCCCCTCGAAACTGCCCTTTCGGTGAACAAAGACTGGACTGTAACTTCTGTAATAGATAACTCAATCCAATCAACATGGCAAAAGTTACGATGGATCTGCGTGCGATTGCGCTGCCGGATGTGGAATGAGATCTACACAACCTCCGGTTGGGGAAACGTACGACAACTCGGTTACGTTGGCCCTGAGCTGCTGGAACTCTGTCGTCAACGTAAGGCAGACTTGAATATCGTGCATCTCGAACAGGCACTCTGGGTCGGTCATCAACTCTTAAAAGAGGGGGAACGCGTAGCGATCGACCTGGAAGATTGGTACTCAGAAGATCTATCCTCAAAAGATCGAAAATCCCGACCTAGTTACCTGCTTCGCCGCTGGGAAAAACGGCTTCTTCAGGGTGGTTGCTACGCCACCACGACTTCGCATGTGATGGGCTCAGCACTATCGGAGGCCTATAACTGTCCTCCCCCTAAAGTCGTGTACAACACCTTTTCTAAATATGAACGCGATTCGCTCGATGGAAAAGCAATCGACCGTACAGATCGCAAAACGCCCTCGATCGTTTGGTTTTCTCAGACGGTAGGGCCTGAACGAGGACTTGAAACACTCGTTGATGCTCTACCTAAAATACAGATACCGGTACAGATTCATATTCGTGGTAGATGTCGCCCTGGCTATGAAGATAACTTACGATCACGAATCTCCTCCGACTCGGCACATAAAATATTTTTTCATCCTTGCGTACCACACCGTCAACTTTTGTCACGACTTGCAGAGCACGACATTGGGTTTGCAGGTGAACTATCGCATTGCCGAAGTAGAGATCTGACAATTACAAATAAAATTTTCCAATATCTTTTAGCTGGTCTCGTGGTTTTAGCAAGTAATACTGCAGGACAAAAAGAAATAAGCGATGTACACCCAAATTTATTGCATACCTTCCAAGGTGATAGCGCAACTAGTCTAGCAAATATTTTAAATCAAATACTTGCAGACCAAAGTCGAATTCAAACAGATAAACAAGAAGCAATCAAACTTGCAGAAACAAAATATTGCTGGGAAGAATCGAAAAACATTCTGCTCTCCAGTGTTTCAGATGCCCTCGCCCAATAAAAATTGTGAAACATGAAAAAAGTATTAATCGTTTCACCACGATTCCCACCGGTCAACGCCGCAGATCATCAACGGGTCCGTATGGCCTTACCCTATTTTCGAGAATATGGCTGGGAACCCACTGTATTGTGTGTTGACTCGCGGTTTGTCGAAGCACCACAAGATCCTTATCTTCTCCAAACGATCCCCGAGAAAATATCGGTTGAGTCGGTGCCCGCGATCTCTCAAGCTTTGACTCGAAAAATTGGATTCGGGGGTCTCTCCTGGCGGGCCAAACAACCTCTCAATCGTCGAGGACAGCGGTTACTTAGAAATAAAGCCTTTGATCTGATTTACTTTTCGACAACCGAGTTTGGCGTTTTACCATTGGCAGCCCAGTGGCAGAAAAAATTTCGCGTGCCTTATGTACTCGATATTCAGGATCCCTGGGTCAATGACTATTATCGCAACCACGGAAAATGTCCTCCAGGTGGACAATTAAAGCACCGCCTCACACAAACTATTGCCCGTTGGCAAGAACCGGCAACACTCCGGCACGCGGCGGCAATCACAACCGTTTCCCCGCAATATGAGACGGATCTGGTTGCAAAGTATCCCTTTCTCGATAGTGTCCCCTTTCATGTGATTCCGTTTGGTGGACCAGAACATGATTTTGAAAGTCTTAAAAAATTTAACCTTCAAATTTCAAGCGATAAACCAACGGCCACACAAGAATGGCTCTACATTGGCCGCGCAGGTTGCGATATGCAATTTTCTCTGCGTGCTTTTTTTTGTAGCGTAAAAAAAGCTTTAGATGCGGGTTTGGTTCAAAGCAACTGCATCAGAATCCGACTGTTCGGAACAGACTATGCTGCAGCCGGAACCGGTAAGAATTGGTCGCAACAGGCTGCCGATGAATTTGGAATTTCTGCCCTCGTCAACGAAACTCCGGATCGAATTCCCTATTTCGAGACCCTGCAACGACTGAGCCGCGCCGATGCACTTTTCGTTCCAGGTTCTGATGACCCGGGTTACACCGCATCAAAAATTTATCCTTATATTCTCGCCAAGCGTCCGCTGCTTACGCTATTCCATGAGCAAAGCTCGGTCAATGAAGTCATCAACAATACCAAGTCTGGAACGGCCATTACTTTTGATAACCGTAGTACCATCGAATCGGTTGCCGAGGAGACGTACCAACGCTGGTTTTTACAAAAAGCTTATTCGCGAGTACCACAAACAGACTGGAAGCAATTTGCACCCTACACCGCTCGTGCAATGACAAGTCAACTCGTCAATGTTTTTGACCGCGTTTTATCAGATCGTACTTTTCGGATTGCATCATGAAGCGACTAGCAATCATTTCGACACATCCCATTCAATACAACGTTCCCTGGTTTCGTCGCCTTGCAGCCCAGGAGGGGATCGAGGTATGTGTTTTCTACACTTGGCATGCAGATGAGAATGCAAAATACGATCCTGATTTCAAGCGCGCGATTGCCTGGGACATTCCACTTCTAAATGGATACGATTATCAGCTCGTTGCTCCGCAACCCACCATCGAGCAAAAGACTTTCTGGAACCTTAACAGTGATGTTACTGAACCTATCGAAGCATGGGGTGCCGATGCAGTTCTCGTGATGGGGTGGAATTATCGTTCCCATCTCAGTGCGATGCGGTATTTCTCTGGAAGAATACCAGTCTACTTTCGGGGCGACTCGACATTACTCGATGCGCAAAATGGAATTCGGCGTCGTCTGCGACAACTTTTCCTTCGCCACGTTTATTCATACGTTGATACTGCATTCTTTGTTGGCATCAATAACTATGACTACTTCCAGAAATATGGTCTGAAACAAAATCAATTGGCGTTTGCTCCTCACGCTGTGGATAACCAACGGTTTTCCAACGACGCTACGATACATGAAACTGAAGCCAATCAGTGGCGATCATCGCTCGGAATTTCTGCTGATAGCGTCGTCTTTTTATTTGTAGGGAAATTAATTCAAAAAAAATCACCGGATCTATTACTGCGTGCGTTCCAAAAACTTGCCCCCAAAACTAAGCAACATCTTATTTTTGTTGGCGATGGCGATTGCGAATCCGATTTAAAAAAACATGCTTCGTGTGCTACAAATATCCATTTTGTTCCGTTTCAAAATCAGTCACGTATGCCCGTGGTCTATCGCCTGGGTGATGTAATGTGCCTTCCTTCCGCAGGTCCTGGAGAAACATGGGGCCTTGCAGTCAACGAAGCCATGGCATCCGAAAGAACAGTTATCGTGAGCGATAAGGTTGGCTGTGCTCGCGATCTTGTATCCGACGAATCCACCGGATACATCCACAAAGCCAATTCTGTCGAGTCCCTTCATTTAGCGATGCAAAGATGTTGCGAACGAAATGGACTGCTGCTGAAAGGTACCCATTGTGGTTGTTTTATTGACCGCTGGTCGTGCGAACAATTGGCTTCC
>CAUZBD010000151.1:0-6233 GCA_963577795.1 Planctomycetota bacterium
CGTCACCTGCTTTGGAATCGGCAGACATTATGAGCACCCTAGTGAATAGATTCTGTTGAGGATCATTTTGTAGCGCGTCGGTAAACGGCGAACATACACAGGTTCTACTTTTCATCGCATCCAGCGATGGGCGGGCATACAATCGGCGGTTTGTCCTACCCTGCCACCGTGGCAATATACCACTGCCAGTAGAGTGAATGAACCTTTGTTGCGTGGTTTGCCTCACAGATTCCACCGCTTCCCTTGCGACACGGGTGCCCGAACGAGTGTCTTAAGAAAAGTATTTATTTTATGGGGACTCCGCCTGTTTCCTCGATGGGTTGTTCAAAACATGCCCTACGCAAAAAGAAACCAAAGTCACCCTTTGCACGTATAGAGGGGCCCAGAGGAGGCGTACGATGATCTTGTTTTTGGCCCTTTTTGCCGATATCATCGGTCACCTACTGTTTAAGGCCTTGGGCAAAAACAACTTAAGTACACTGACAACCTAAAGCACACTCGGGTGAAATGGGACCGTTGTCCAATCCCGTGGATTCCCTTCCTCGTTTTTCATTCCGGAAGTGTCGTTCCAAAGAGGCGTTGCCTGATGATAAAATCCGCAATTCGATCGAGTGCCCCCGTCTTTGCTGTTTTCAATCTCTCCCGGTACTTGGGTTCATTCTTTCTGTGCGGCGTCCTCACGTCCGTTCTTTTCTTTGGATTATGGGGGGGTGCCAATGGGTCCCCTACAGAACCCTCCACACGCGATAAACAGGTCGCAAATGCGGTGGCCGCTTTTCTTAGTCGCGAGCACCTCAACCGTCAGGGACTCCCAAAACTTGATGACGAAATTTCCGAGCGCTGGATCAATACCTATTTAAAATCGCTCGATCCTCGAAAGATGTATTTTCTCCAGTCTGATGTTGACCAATTCTATAAGCAGAAACATCAACTCGACGACATGATAAAAAGGGGAAACATTCGATTTGCCTACGATGCTTATAGTCTCTATCTACAGCGACTTGTCGAGCGAAAAGCAGATATCAATGAACTCATTGATATGGAACACGATTTCATGGTTGATGAATTGTTGAATACCGACTTTGAAAACCGTAATTATCCCAAGGATGCTGCAGAGGCCCGCGAGCTTTGGCGCAAACAGGTTAAATACGATTTTCTTTTGCAAAAGGCTGCGGACACGGAAATCGAAGCCGCACGCAAAAAACTACACCGTCGCTACGATACTTTTGTTGAAAATCGTAAACAGATGGATGGTGACGAACTGCTGGAGACTTATCTCAACGCACTGACATCATCCTACGACCCGCACACGAGCTATATGTCTCCAACCACCCTCGAAAATTTTGTGATAAGCATGCGTCTGCAGCTTGAGGGCATCGGCGCGGCATTACAAATGCTCGATGGCCATACTGTGATTTCTAAAGTCATCCCCGGTGGTGCGGCCGACAAAGACGGGCGGCTCAAACCTGAAGATAATATTATTGGTGTCGGCCAAGGTGTAGATGGCGAAATTGAAGATGTCGTTGGGATGCGATTGAATGATGTAGTCAAACAAATACGTGGAAAAAAAGGAACGGTTGTACGGTTGCAAGTTACACCGGGGGGTAAAGGAGAGCCGAAGATTTACGATATCACCCGGGCTCAAATTGAATTAAAGGATAGCGCGGCACAATCGGAAATCATCGAGACGGGAAATAAGCCTAGCGGAAGTGTTTACAGGGTTGGTGTGATTGACTTGCCTAGCTTTTATATGGATATGGAAGCTGCTCGACTAGGAAACGAAAACTTCAGAAGTACCACACGCGATGTGCGGAGATTACTCGACGAATTTCGCCAAACGGATGTGGATGTTGTGATGTTGGATCTCCGCCGTAATGGTGGTGGCAGCCTCACCGAGGCGATCAATCTGACCGGCCTGTTTATTGACCAAGGTCCGATCGTTCGCGTGAAGGGTGCGGACGGCAATGTCCAATCTTATGACGACACGGACGTCGGCGTCTCCTGGAGTAAACCTCTGGTGGTGCTAACCAGTAAATTTAGTGCAAGTGCAAGCGAGATTTTTGCTGGAGCAATCCAAGATTATCGACGTGGGCTGGTCGTGGGCGATTATGCGACGCACGGCAAGGGAACCGTCCAAACTTTACAAAACGTCGGTCAGCGGTTGTTTAGGATCCAAAAACCTCCCCAACTCGGTGCACTCAAAGTTACGATGCAGCAATTTTATCGGCCCAACGGGGACAGCACTCAAAATCGTGGAGTCTTAGCCGATATCGAGCTGCCCTCTGTCACAACACACTTGGATGTCGGTGAAAGTGATTTAGACCACTCGGTTGCGTTCGACCAAGTCGATGCGGCTTCCTTTGAAAAACTGGCGCTTGTCGATAATGCCATGCTTGATCGACTCCGCAAACGATCGGAGGATCGCTGTAAGAATTCTGAAGATTTTAAAAAAGTTGAAAAAACTATTGCAAAGTACCTGGAACAAAAAGATCGTAAAAGTGTGTCTCTAAAAGAAGATGTCTTTATGGCGGATCGCGGGGATGCGGAAGAAGACGCACTTAAAGAAGCTCTCGAAGAAGATGACGATGACCAAGTGATTGATCGCAATTTTTACTTCGACGAGGCCATGGCCATCGCGCTTGACTATGCTCAATTTTTAAAAAATGGGCAGCTCGCAACGACGGACAAGCCTGAGCAGAAGTTAGAAAAGCCTAAATTGCAGGCTGGAGCGCAAACGCGCTAGTTCGCTTCTATGTCAAAGGAAGGCGGAGGCCGTCGTACGCAAGTTCCACCCCGCTTGGCAATTGGGCCTGCGTCTGCTCGTGTTCCAGATCGTGGCAGATGTGCGTTAGCAGCGCACGTTTAGGTTTGAGTTGCTCAATGATCGCAAGGGATTCTTCCAAGCAAAAATGGGTTGGATGCGGTTTTTTGCGAAGTGCGTCAAGCACGAAGACGTCCAGGCCTTCAAGCAAAGGCCAAGCGTCTTCGGGGATGCCATTTGTGTCGGTGCAATAGGCAACATTCCCAATTCGAAAGCCCATCACATCGAAGGGGCCGTGTCGCAAGCGGAAACCGATAAGTTCTGTGCCCAATAAAGAAAAAGATCCGGGCTGAATCGGTCGAAATTCAAGTTGTGGAACTGCGGCGGCGTGCAAGGGTGGCTGATCAATAAAGGCATAATCAAACGACTTGCGGATTCTCTCTTCTACGTGTAACTCGCAATACAATGGAACAGGGTGTCCTAAGTAGAAAGGGAATAAACGCAAGTCATCAAGACCCATCAGGTGATCGGCGTGTTCGTGCGTAAAAACAACTGCGTCGATCAGACCAATATTTTCCCGGAGAAGCTGCCTCCTTAAGTCGGGTGTGGTGTCAATCAAGAGGTTGCCTTCAGGAAGTCCAAGAGCAACACTCGCGCGCAAGCGTTTGTTTTTTTTATTTGTGCTTCCACACACTGCACACGGGCAACCGATGGCGGGCACCCCGACCGAAGTACCCGTGCCGAGAAAAATCAGCTGTCCGCGGAAATCAACCGTTTTGACCTTTTTCTTCATCCTCACATCGTCCTCATGACAACCCAAAAGCCCGCACGTCGCCTGCTTCTGAAGCGAAGCCGGGTGGCCTGATTCGTTATTGACCCGTTTGCGCAATCTCTATAGACTTCCCCAAGGGGTTATCTTAGCCGAGAACTGCAGCAAACCCCACGTGGGTTCATGCAGCCGCTGGCTGCATTTTCTTGTTGTCGATAGCTCCTTACCACTGCAAACCACTGCCCCTCGGGCCCCGATGGAAATACTAGAACGAATTTGGGAATTCCTCAGCGGCTTTTTTAGTGGACTGCTCCGTCGCTTTGAAAGGTCTGTCACGGCCGTCTTCGGCTCCTCGAATGAGCGGATGATCAAGAGGCTGCATGCCCGCGTCGAGGCGATAAATGCTCTGGAGCCCCGTTATCAGGCAATGGGCACTGCGGAGTTGAGGGAACAAACGGTCTTGTTCCGTGAGCGACTGACAGCGGGCGAAACGCTCGAGCAAATCTTGGAAGAGGCCTTTGCCGTCTGCCGAGAAGCGGGCCAGCGCTATCTGAATATGCGGCACTATGACGTGCAATTAATCGGGGGAATGATTCTTCACAGTGGTGCCATCGCGGAAATGGTAACCGGTGAAGGCAAGACCCTTGTAGCAACGCTTCCTGCCTATCTAAACGCCTTGGCCGGCAGCGTACATGTTGTCACAGTCAATGACTATTTGGCCCGCCGCGATATGGAATGGATGGGGCCGCTTCACCTGGCGCTGGGTCTCACGGTAGGCACAATCCAAAGCGGGATGGATCCAACGGCACGTCAAAAAGCTTATCAGTGTGATATTACCTATGGAACAAACAATGAATTTGGATTCGATTATCTCCGTGACAACATGAGGACTGCATCTCAAGACGATGAGCGATTTTCCAAACATCAACAACAATGTCAGGGGCCGCTCAATTTTGCAATCATCGATGAAGTCGATAATATTTTAATCGATGAAGCGCGTACACCACTCATTATTTCAGGGCAAGCACATTCTGACATTCGCCGCTATGCAGAAGCGGATCGTATCGCCAGGCAGCTCAAAAAAGAAACGCACTTTACCGTTAGCGAAAAGGACCACTCGGCGCATCTCACCGATGCCGGGGTGCGTGAAGCGGAAAAACTAGCGGGCGTTGAAAGTTTCTATACCGCCGGAAACATGGAGTGGCCGCATCTGATCGACAATGCGCTCAAGGCACATTACCTCTATAAACGCGATGTTAACTATGTGGTCAAAGACGATGCTGTGATTATCGTCGATGAGTTTACCGGACGTCTCATGGAAGGACGGCAATGGAGCGATGGCCTCCATCAAGCTGTTGAAGCTAGAGAAGGAGTGCGAATCAAGGAAGAGACGCAGACGCTGGCAACGATCACGCTACAGAACTTTTTTAAGCTCTACAACAGGCTCAGTGGCATGACTGGGACTGCGATGACCGAGGCAGGCGAATTTTGGAAAATCTATGAGCTTGATGTCGTCGCGATACCGACAAACCGTCCGCTGCAACGAATCGAACATCCCGATACCATTTATCGAACGGAGCAAGAAAAATTTGCGGCCATGGCGGATGAAATCGAACAAATCCACCGCTGGGATACCTTGGGAACTCGCGATGGGACGGAATGGATTGGTGAGATTACGAGCGAAACTGAGCAGCAAGTTGATTTTCAGAAAAAGGGCTCCAAGACAAGTGAGTCCATTCCGCGAGAACAAATCAGATTCCTACAAAAAAAGGGGCGGCCGATTCTGGTCGGCACCGTTTCGATTGAAAAAAGCGAGCATCTCGGTTCCTTGCTTAGTAAGCGGGGTGTAAAGCATGAGGTGCTCAACGCAAAGCAGCACAAGCGTGAAGCAGACATCGTGGCCCAGGCAGGTCGCATGGAAGCAGTTACCATTGCGACCAATATGGCCGGTCGCGGTACAGATATCGTCTTGGGAGGGAATCCTGAGACAATGGCCTGGGCACAACTCCAGCACAAATACGAAACACGACTCGACGTACCGAACGAGGAATGGGAGGCGTTGGTCAATTCGATTCGTCAAGAAGAAAATATGGCCGCCCAAGGCGAGTACATTCGCACCTTAGGCGGGTTGCACATTATCGGCACAGAAAGACATGAAGCCCGTCGCATCGATTTACAGCTTCGTGGTCGCAGCGGTCGTCAGGGGGATCCCGGCAGTAGTCGATTTTATCTCTCACTTGAAGATGACCTGATGCGTATTTTTGCTGGCGAATGGGTCCGCACATGGCTCACCCGCCTCGGTATGCAAGAAGGAGAGGCCATCGAAAGCAAGATGGTTTCACGTCGGATTGAGGGAGCGCAAAAAAAGGTTGAAGAACGTAACTTTGAAATCCGGAAAAATCTGTTGGAATACGACGAGGTTATGGACGAGCAACGGAAGCGGGTCTATAAGTACCGGCAGAATATTTTGGATGGTGCGAATTGTAAAACGCTCATCCTGGAAATGCTTGTAGCAGAAATTGATAAACATCTTGGAGAATTCTTGGCGAGAGACTTCGGCACAGAGTCCTTTGCTGCTTGGGCCAGTGGGCGATTAGGTTTGGAACTCGATCACCGAGACTTCCGCGAGTTGGATTTCAAGTCGGCCGAAGCCTATGCGAAAGATCAAGCCGATCGAGCATCTGAAGCACAGGTTCTGGATGC
>CAUZBD010000152.1:0-6208 GCA_963577795.1 Planctomycetota bacterium
GTTGATCCTGACTCGCTGCCAGATTCGTCCAGATGGGGATGTGAAAACAATGAAAACAATGGCGACATTTTACGGGCGTCATCAAGAAGGCCGCAGCCAGAGTTTTATGGAGAATATTTGCATCTCCAGTATCAATGCGTCGTGACCAGCAGTTCGAACATTTCATCGTCTATCTCCAAAATAAGCGCATCAGCCCTTTCCAGTTCGCCCGGCTCACGCGACATAAACTGAGGGCAAACATATAGCAATCCGGGGTAGCGAATGCCAGATCATTTTAAAATCGGTTCTTCTCTTGCATCAAAACCTTACATTGCGCGTATGGCGATGAAGATGAAGATGAAGATTGCTACCAGTCCCGGTGCTGGCACTGCTGGTGTCCGTCCAGTTGGGGTTGCGGGTGTAACGCACTCCGCAGGCGCAGTCCCCGATGCATCGCGTGTTGCTCGAGGCATCACTTGTGACTCATTCAAAAAATGCGGCGTGTATTTTATCGAACGCTTCGGCGATTTTACTGAGCGTGCTTTGATCGGCCAGCAGGATGGGATGGTGCATTAAAACAGTTGACTTTGCTGCTCGCTCACTAAAGGGAAGTGGAACCGGTCGCCGACAACGACGCTCGCTGCGATTCGTAAAACCACGAAAACCACTGTCGATTGCTAACCCCTCCGACTGTAATGCGCGCAAAAAGAGTTCGCGCGATGGTCCTTCGAATGCGTCTCCCGTATAAAGCCATCCGAGTTTGTAATAACTCGGTTGCGCATCCTCCGCGTGAGATGGGAAGACCTGCAAGCCACTCCATTTTTCACTCTGCTGTAGCAAAAAATCAACCGCTTGCCCTCGCCGCCGATTGCGTTCCTCGAGCACCTCCAACTGCGGTAAAAGTACCGTTGCCTGTATCTGGCTGAGTGGAAAAGCATCGTTGCCGCGATGACCGAAAATTTTAGCTCGCTGATAAATATCTTCACGACACGTTAAAAGTGCTCCTCCCCGTCCTGCTGTAAGCAGCTTACTTCCTCCAAAACTCAGGACGCTGACATCACCAAAGGAACCGGTCGTGCGATTGCCAATTTTGGCGCCTGGCACCTGACACGCATCTTCAATCAGGGCAACGCCTCGCGACTGCGCCCAATTCTCGATTGCTTCGATCGGTGCTAAACGGCCGTGGAGGTGGGAAACAATCACGGCTCTGACCGCGGAACTGCAAACCGCATCGAGTAATTTCGGGTTGAGCGACCAGTTCTCTTCCGCGATGTCAATAAGTACCGGGCGTGCGCCAATCTGTTCGATCGCACGAAAATTTCCGGGGAAATCATAAGCTGCCAGCACCACTTCGTCATCTTTTTCCACGCCCAGTCCTCGAAGCGCCGCTTCGACGGCATACGTCCCCGAACTGCAGGGAAGCACGAAGTCGCATGCATGCATCTCGCTCAACTTGTCGGTCAAACGATCGAGCCAGGTTCCATGGTACGTCCCCCAACTTCCATCGGCCCAGGCAGTGCGCAGCGCTTCACCGACAGCCGGATCTGCCGTGGGCCAACTTGGAGGGCCTTCTGCGAGGACAGGAGTTCCCCCGTAAAGCGCCAGCATCTGTGTCTGTTTGACCTTCTTTTTTGACTGCATTGATTGCTATCCTAATTCCTACACTAGGACGTGACAATGTAGTCGGTGCGTAGTCGGTGACGGGGATTCAAATCGCTTGAGCAGGACGAGAAACTAAAAAATCGTTCGAGTGCACCGGTTGTGTGAAGTCGATGCTGGCAACACACGAGCAAGGATCCATACGTTGGCGCCGTCTTTCCCTATCAACTCTCGGGCGATTCGGGCAGGTTCTCGGAAACTCCCATGGATGGATTCTGCTAGCTGCAAAAATGGTGATGCGACTGCGTGCTGCCGCATAACAAGCCGTGGCATTGTTGGTCAGGGAAGAGGTGGCAAAGTGGGTGGCTTCATTGGATATTTTGCTTTTATTCCCTAAGTGAAAGCTTGAGATGACCGATAAGAGAAATGGTTTGTATGGATTGTAGGGCCAAGAAAGTGCTCGACATTTCATTTTCGCAGGGGGACTGCGTTCGCATGGTTAAACAGTCTTCCGCATATGGTCAGTTCACATCGCGTTTGTCTTATGTTGCTCATGATTGGCAGTACCCTCTTCCTTGAGGCAGAAAAAACGTCCGCCGCTGCGGTGGCCAGTCCGATTGAGGATATCACCTTGGACCCGGCGGGAACCTTTTTTGGTTGCATTGCAGGCGAAGATGACAAGCAGCGGGCTTCGGGAATGATGGTTCGAATTTACCGGGATGGAAAACTGGTCGCACAGACCCCTACAAATGCACAAGGGGCATTTACATTCTCGACGCTACGACCTGGAAACCATCAACTCCATTGGGACCGCCTCGATGGCGTTTGCAATACCCGAATGCTGCGTATCTGGAACCACGATCAGGCCCCACCAAGTTCAAAAAATCACATTGTACTTTCAGCCATTACACCGAAGGTCGTCCGTGGACAGTACGGAAACGAAAGTCCGGGTGGTGGATCGGATTCGCCTCAGGGCATGCGTCGCATTTTTCGCAATCCATGGATCACAGCAGTCATTATTTCCACAGCAGTTGCCATACCCATTGCCGTTACGCACGGGGGCGACGACGCAAGTTAAAACATTGCTTACACGTTAAGACATCCAGAGTAGAATCCACGTTTGGGGGAATGAGGGAGGGATGAAAAGAAAATTCAAAACAACGTGCTTGATCTGCGGTTTGACCGTTGGGTTTTTCGGCAGTTTTGCGGTGGCATTCGCCGCGGCAGACAAACCAACGAAAGTCGTTGGCCCCAGTCAGTCGCCGCCGATCTTGGACATCGCCCTGCGCGGCGACGGGACGCTTGTAGGCTGTGTGGTGGCTCCCGACGGCACCCCGCTGCCGGCCCGAACGGTGACCCTGTCCTCCGGGACCGGTCTCTTAAAAAGCATCAAAACCGATTCTGCCGGTTGTTTTGTCTTTCGTGAAGTATCTGCGGGAAGTCTTGTTCTTAAGAGCGGCGACTATTCCCAGCACATGCGCGTTTGGCCGCAGGCGTCGGCACCGCCAATTGCCCAGGCGAAGGCAAAACTCGTCTGTGGTCCCACAGTCCGAGGACAATTCGGCGGCACGATTGGCGGATTTACAGCCCCTTCCATCCATCCGGCCCGCTACCTCCGCCATCCGGCGACCATTGGCGGTGTGATCGGGATGGCCATTGCTGTTCCGCTTGCCATTCATGAAGAAATTGACCCGGTTCCCGCAACCCTCGTCTATTCGCCATCCCTCTCCTACCTCCCACAATATTAATGAGCCAGTCGTCACTCCTCCATAACAGCAGGCCGATGAACTTCATTGTTTGAAGCGTATCTGCCGCGATTTTTTGAATTATTGCGATCAATAGACGCTAGGCAACATATGCGAGAAACCAGATTTCAACGCATCGTGAGGCAACTTGAGGTTGCCTGCATGCTTGTTGCTTTTCTCTTTCAGCCACTCGCGATGCAGATGCTCAGGGCCGACGATTTGATCAGGCGGCAGGGCATTGCGCCACAGGCCCCCGTCACGGTCGACCTCCGCACCGGCAGCGATGCTACCCTCCGTGGACGTCTGGTCACTCCCCGCGGCAGTGGTGTTTCTGCGGAAACTCTGCAACTTACCCGTGGATACGAGAATGTCCTCACGGTAAAGACCGATCCACTCGGCTACTTTGTCATCCCCTCGCCATCGCCTGGGGTCTATCAACTCTCCAATGGCACGTGGGTCCAGTCCGTCAGGATTTGGGCATCCGGAACCGCTCCGCCGGCAGCCAAAGATGAAATTCTCATCGTTGCTGCGGAGCCGATTGTTGCCGGCCAGGTCGCGCCACTTCGCTATTGGATGGCAAATCCTAACGTGATGCTCGCCACGGCAGCCATTGCGATCGTCGTTCCGATCCTGCTTTTTAATAAAAGCCAAGATCGCGCCGCCAGCTAGGATGATGGCTTTAAGATCGTGACGCCCAGAGGCGGAATGGTCAATTCCAATGAGTAGGGTCGTCCGTGCATCGGCCGCTCTGTCGCTTCCACCCCGGTGCCATTCCCTACATCGCTTCCAGCGTAATACGTTGAATCGCTGTTAAAGATTTCATCGTACCGAGCGAGTGTCGGCACACCAATTCGATAATTACTTCGAACGACTGGCGTGAAATTACAACCGATGATAAGAAAATCTTCCGGATCACGTGCGCGACGAAGATAGGAAATCGTACTATTTTCGTAATCATTGCAGTCGATCCACTCAAATCCCTCTGGGCTAAAATCGACCTCATAAAGAGCCGCTTGGCTACGGTATATCCGATTGAGATCCGCCACGCAGGCCTGCAATCCTTTATGGCTCTCCCACTGCAATAAATCCCACTGGAGGCTATCGTCGTGGTTCCACTCATTCCACTGGCCAAAGTCGTTGCCCATAAAAAGTAATTTTTTGCCCGGATGGGTCCACATATAGGCATAAAGCAATCGCAAATTTGCGAATTTCTGCCAAAGGTCGCCAGGCATTTGATCGAGCAGCGAACCTTTTCCGTGAACCACTTCATCATGGGAAAAAGGTAAACAGAAATTTTCAGTGAAGGCGTAAATTAAACTGAATGTAAGCTCATCATGGTGGTACTTACGATGAATCGATTCGTGGTGCATGTAGCGCAGGGTGTCATTCATCCAGCCCATATTCCATTTAAGGCTGAAGCCGAGACCACCTAAATACGTGGGCCGCGAGACGCCGCCCCAAGCCGTGGATTCCTCAGCAATCGTTAACACACCCGGGTATTCGAGGTGGACTTTTTCGTTGAATTCTTTCAGCAAAGAAACGGCACCCAGGTTCTCTCGACCACCGAACGCATTAGGAATCCATTCGCCCTCCTCACGGCTATAATCGAGGTAGAGCATCGAGGCCACCGCATCTACCCGCAAGCCGTCAACGTGGTATTTGTCGAGCCAAAAAAGTGCGTTTGCCAGCAGGAAATTCCGGACCTCATTCCGATCATAGTTAAAAACCATGGTTCCCCAATCGGGATGCTCGCCCTGCCGCGGATCGGCGTGTTCATAAAGCGGGGATCCATCAAATTGACGCAATCCATGGGCATCGCGGGGAAAGTGCGCAGGAACCCAGTCTAAAATGACTCCGAGTTCATGTTGATGGCAATAATCGATGAAGTACATCAGGTCCTGAGGCGTACCATAACGACTTGTGGCGGCGTAATAACCGACCGTTTGATAACCCCAACTTCCGGTGAAAGGATGCTCACTCACCGGCAGCAACTGCAAGTGGGTGTATCCCATGCGGGTGCAATACTCTACGAGACGATGCGCCAACTCACGGTAGGAAAGCCAACCGTTTTCATGGTCAGGATCGCGTTGCCAACTTCCCAAGTGCACTTCATAGATTGAAATCGGTGCGTTCAATCCATTGCTTTGAGCGCGGCGCTGTAGCCATTCCGCATCTTCCCAAGCGTAACGATCTAAATCCGACACGATCGATGCGGTACGAGGTGGGATCTCAGCCGCAAAGCCGAACGGATCCGATTTCTCTAACACCTGACCACCACTTTGAAGGCAGTATTTATAGGATTCTCCCTCAGTCACTCCCGGTACGAAGAGTTCCCAGATGCCACTCGGGATAAGCTTCCGCATCTCGTACTTGGAACCATCCCAATCGTTGAAGTTTCCAACGACCTGAACCATATCGGCGTTTGGCGCCCAAACTCCAAAATGGACGCCGCGGACCTCATCGACGGTCACTAGGTGCGCGCCCAATAACTGATAAATACCCCAGTGCGTACCTTCGCCGAGAAGGTAGCAATCATAATCGCTAAAGGAGGTGTTGCTCGTCTGAAATTCGGACATCTGGGATTTGAAGCCTCGGAGAATCGGGCAGTAATAAAAAACGAGTGCGATGCATCTCGCCGCATGGAAAAGAAAAATTGCAGGCGAGACTAAGCGCGACCAGACCTTCCAGATGCTTGCCCCTCACCAGCGCACACGCAGTCGCGTGAAATAGTGCTGCGAAACGATTCTAGCAGGCGTCGACGCTAGTATACCTCGTAAAATGCCGAGGCTGAAACCCATGGTGCCCCACGAGCCCGACAGAGGGAGGATCAATCCGCCATGTATCTGTGCAATGTAAGGGTGAGGAAAGCTGTTCCGATAGCGCAA
>CAUZBD010000153.1:0-6191 GCA_963577795.1 Planctomycetota bacterium
CCCGACTCTTTTATGGCGTGTGACACTTACTACATGGATACCGTCGGCGACCTCTTTATGGAATCAGTGAATGTCTCCGATACCGATATTATTTTGGTCGTAAAAAAGGGGAATCCAAAAAATATCCAGCAGTTGTCCGATTTACTCCGTCCTGGAATACGGGTCGCACTAGGCCAACCTCGACAATGCACGATTGGCGCTCTGTCACGAAAACTGCTAGAAGACGCTGGCTTGCAAATATCGCTCTCTCAAAGTGGAAATATTGTTACAGAAACAACAAGTAGCGCACTGCTGTTACCCAACATTGTCACTGGCGCCGCTGATGTGGCGATTGCGTATCGTGCGGATGCAGATGTCGCCGGAAACGATGTCGAAGTCATTGGAATAGATTCAGCTCTAGCCAAAGCAATACAACCTTTTGGTATTTCCAAGCAGAGCAACGTAAAGCGACTCTCGTCGCGTTTGTTTGATAGCATCTCACACGCGAAGGCAGACTTTCTGAAGCATGGCTTTGGTTGGCAGTTGGCCGAGGGTGCGCGGCCTTCTATTACGGAGACGCAGTCATCGGACAGCGAGTCCATTAACGATATAAGCCCATCCAACTAGTTATGGGATTGCATGGTGTCACTACCTGATTCAACGAGCCCGTCTCCTCGTATCCGCAGCGACGGGATTTTTATTGCCATATTTTCGGTGCTGGGTGGCACGTACGTACTGCTGATCATTCTTTTGCTTGTGGGTGATCTGGCCTACCTCTTAAGGGCACCTGGCACTACCGAAGCAGTGATTACCTTCGATCCCCTCGGTAACACTTCCGGTTATGTGGAGGACGAACAAATACAACGGCAACTTCAAGAATATGGCATGTCGGTCGAATCGGACGCGACTCCACGCATCTTCGATTCCAGAAATCCAAAAAACAAATTATGGGGATCACCACATATCGATTTCGGCGGACCAGGAACAGGTGCCGGGGGCAAGGGGACTGGGACGTATGCGAACGACAAACAACTCGGCAATATCCTCACCCCAGATTTAATTGAGGACCGCAAGCCTGGCTTCCTGCGATTCCGCTGGGAACAGCCTGTTGCCGTAACTGCATTGCAAATCTTTGCCAACACAGACCCCGTCGATATCAGGGTCCTCAATCAAGATCACCTCACGCACCAACAACGTACCGCAAGCGGCGGCGGACCAGGCTCTGTTCATAAAATAACCCTCCCCGGGTATGAAACTGATCAAGTGGAAATATTTTTCCCCGAGGGAGGTGGCCTTGCAGGAATGCGATTCTCTTGGCCCGGAAGATTGCGTGCGGCCTGGGAACTACGTCATCCGCTCCTCAGTAACTTGGTTTACAATCCGGTCGTAGAAGCGCTCTCCAAACCCGAAATTCAATATTCAATCGCGCTAAGTTTAATTTCCTGTACCGTAACTGCCATTATTTCCCTCTGGATTGCAGTGCCACTCGGTTATTTACTATCGCGGTATTCTTTTTTCGGGAAAGGCTTGATCGATGCGATCCTGGATATTCCTATAATTCTACCGCCGTTGGTGGTTGGCTTAAGCCTGCTGATATTATTTCAATTTATGCCGGAAGCATTACGAAATGCAGTTGTCTACCAGATTCCCGCCGTTATTCTGGCGCAGGTTGCTGTCGCCTGTGCTTTCGCTGTGCGGATAATGAAGGCCGCTTTCGATCAGATTGATCCTCGTTGCGAACAAGTCGCGCTCACGCTCGGCTGTGGTCGCGCCTCTGCATTTTCTCGCGTGGTCTTACCGGAGGCCTTGCCGGGCATGCTTACAGCCGGCACTCTCGCCTGGGCCCGGGCACTGGGAGAGTTTGGCCCCCTACTTATTTTCGCTGGCGCGACGCGCTTAAAAACAGAGGTTCTCTCTACGTCAGTTTTCCTTGAATTAAGTGTGGGTGATCTTTCCGCTGCTGTGGCTATATCATTCATCATGATCATCGCAGCAATTCTCGTGCTGGTGCTCACGCGTATTTGGGGCACCAAAACAATATCGCTTTAATCAGCCGACTCATCATGATCACACTTGATAACATTTCGATCACTGCGGGCACATTTCAGCTCGATCATGTCTCATTGAAAGTGCCGCATCGGCACTATGGCATTCTGATGGGCGCGACCGGAACCGGGAAAACGACGCTACTGGAAGCGATTGCAGGATTAATACCGATCACAAATGGGTCGATCATCCTAGGTACGCGTGATGTGACGTCGTTCAAGCCGGCTGAACGCAACATTGGCTATGTACCACAGGATGGTGCTCTGTTTTCGAAAATGAATGTGAGAGACCACCTCGCCTTTTCACTCGTTGCTCGCGGCGAAGCGCCGGTTATGATAAAAGAACGAATTGACGAACTATCTTCCATGCTCGGGCTTTGCGATCATCTCCATCGCGGCATCCGTAATCTCAGCGGCGGAGAAAAACAACGGGTGGCCCTTGGCCGCGCGCTTGCTTCGCACCCCGCAACACTTCTGTTAGATGAACCGCTGAGCGCCTTGGATGAAAAGACGCGTAATCAGATGTACCAGCTTCTACGTAATGTGCAAAAGAATATTCCTGTCACCATTCTCCATGTAACGCATCATGTTGCTGATGCCCGATTCCTCGCCGATACTCTTTTGCATTTATCCCCGACTGGAATCGAAGAAATTAAATCTGATTGTGTTTCAGCTTGGATGGATAACGAATCCGGGGCACCTCCCAAACGAGGCGATTGAACTCTATATTGTGCAAACAAGCTGCGCTCGCCAGATATTGTTTTTTGAGGACTCATTATGAAATTGCGTACTCACACCCTGCGGTCAATTTCCGTGGCACTCCTTTTTGTCTGCGTTGCAGTCAACCATTCTTTCGCCGACGTCTCCTTGCCCAATATTTTCAGCGATCACATGGTGATCCAGCGGCAACAGCCGATTCGGCTCTTCGGCATGGCGACGCCGGGCGAAGCTATCTCTGTTGAATTTGCAGGGGAGTCGGGTAAGGCAGAGGCCGATAGCGACGGCAAGTGGCGCGTCCAACTGCCAGCGGTCGCTGCAGATCGCTCCCCTCGTGAGATGATTGTTCGCGGAAACAATACCATCACGCTGTCCGATATTCTTGTGGGTGATGTTTGGCTTTGCAGCGGTCAGTCAAATATGGAGTGGCACCTCCAAAACAGTGCCGATGCGGAAAAAGAAATCGCCGATGCCAATTATCCCGAAATTCGCCTATTTGATGTCCTCGGACATACGTCCAGTCGTACACCCAAAAACAATACAACGGGCACCTGGCGGCGTTGTACCCCAAAGAGTGTCCGCGGATTCTCAGCCGTTGCCTATTTTTTCGGGCGATCTTTGTATCAGCAGTCCGAAATTCCCGTCGGACTCGTTGGGACCAATTGGGGGGGGACCCGAATCGAACCCTGGATTCCTGAATCCGGTTTTCAGGACATCAACGAACTCTCCTATATCTCTGACGGATTGCGCCAACTTGACCTTAAGACACCCGAGGGAAAAACAAAGCACGATGCTTACCTCAAAAGTGTCAACCAATGGACGAGCGACGCAAGAAAAAACATTAAATCCGGAATACATCCTGGCTCACCACCCGCTCCACCAAACTTTGATTCCATCCATGGCGCAACGACTATTTACAATTCAATGGTCCATGGAATTGCGCCCTTCAGTGTACGAGGCGCCATCTGGTATCAGGGTGAATCGAACGGCGAAGAAGGGGATATCTACTACCATAAAATGAAGGCGCTCATCGCTGGATGGCGCAAGGTATTCGAAAACCCAAACATGCTGTTCTATTTTGTGCAATTGGCAAATTGGCAAGATGCCACCGATGATCCCGCGGGGGGGGACGGTTGGGCGGCAATCCGCGAAGCACAGCGTAAGGCGCTGGAAATTCCACATACCGGAATGGCAGTCATTACCGACATTGGTGATGCGGGCGATATTCATCCCCGCAATAAGCAAGACGTGGGCGATCGTTTAGCCCAATGGGGCCTGCGAGATGCCCATAAACTTGAGGTGGTTCCTTCAGGCCCGTTAATGAAATCGGCAGTCCGCGATGGGGCGGCTATCCGCATTAAGTTTGATCATGTCGGCAAGGGCCTGATGGCAGCTCGAAAAGATAATCTCTCCCCACCCCAAGAAACACCCGATACACCACTCGCTCGCTTTGCGATCGCTGGTGCCGATAAAAAATGGCATTGGGCCAAGGCAACAATCGATGGCAATTCAGTTCTGGTATCGTCGCCAGCGGTTACCGAACCTGTTGCAGTCCGGTATGCCTATTCCATGAATCCGGTAGGTGCGAATTTGTATAACCGTCATGGTTTGCCGGCCTCCCCTTTCCGTACGGACGACTGGTAAGCTGGAATTGTCCCGGAAAATATACAAAACAGGCCAAACTTGCCTGCAATCGCCCCGGTAGGTTATCTTGTACCAAGGGACCTGACCCCTTTCCGACTCATCCATATCGAAAACACCCCTGCTAAGCCCCAAGGTGCTCTCCCCATGAAACACTCCACACGTAGAAAATTTCTCCAAACAACTACGGCAGCAGCGGTTACAGTCCCTTATTTTGCCTGGACACAGCGAGGCTTTGCAAATGAGTCTGCGAACGACCGCCCACAAATCGGCTGCATTGGAACCGGGAGCATGGGCACAGGCGATGCCATGGGCCATGCGCAATTTGGGGATATTGTTGCGGTGTGCGATGTTGATTCCAGGCATGCGGAAAGGGCGAAGCACCACGAAAAAATAGGGAAGGGAAAAGCAGACGCCTACAAGGATTACCGGGATGTTCTCGATCGTGACGATATCGATGTCGTAAGTATTGTGACTCCTGACCATTGGCACACAAAAATTGCTGTTGAAGCACTTCAGGCAGGAAAGCATGTTTTTTGTCAAAAACCGCTTACATTCACTCTCGAAGAAAATAAACTTATTCGTGATGCCTGTCAGAAGTATCCCGACCAAATATTTTTTGTTGGCACCCAACAGCGAAGCAGTCGCCGACTATTCCTTCGCGCCGTAAACATGGTCCAAAAAGGCTTTCTGGGAGATATTAAGAAAGTGACCGTTGGTATTGACGGTGCGCCCACAGGTGGTCCTTTCCCAGTCGCCAATGTTCCTCAAGAACTCGATTGGGACATGTGGCTCGGACAAGCGCCGATGGTCGATTTCCGGGAAAAGCGATGCCATTACCAATTCCGTTGGTGGTATGAGTATTCCGGAGGAAAGTTTACCGACTGGGGCGCCCACCACGTAGACATTGCCACCTGGGCATTGGGACAAGATTCTGAGGGAATGGGCCCGGTAGAAATTGATGGCACCGCAGTGAGCCACCCAGTACCGTACAAAGATGGATATGCAGAAGTAGACGACTCCTACAATGCATCCCATGAATTCTCCATTCCATGTCGTTTTGCCAACGGCACCGAAATGGTCGTCACCAGCGCACCTGACAATGGTATATTATTTGAAGGTACTAAGGGACGGATGTTTGTAAATCGTGGCCGAATTTCAGGTAAGCCCATCGACGAAGACTGGGATGCTGGACATTATGGCCAAGATGATTTAACTCGTCTCTACAAGGGCAAACCTCACGAAAGCCATAAACAGAATTTCTTCCGCACAATACGCGAAGGCGGGCTTCCGGTGTCGGATGTCTACAGTCATCTGCAAGCGATGAATACATGCCATTTATGTACAATCGCAGCACGGACCGGACGCAACATAAAATGGGACCCAAAGACGGAACAAATAATTGGCGACGAGATGGCCAATTCATTCGCGTCACGGATCCCACGTGCCGGATATGAAATCCCGCGCGTAGGATAAATTCTCTTTGATCCTTTGGTAATTTGGGTTCGGTTCCGCTTCTCAGCTTCGTGTATTTGAGATACAACACTCACATGCTCGAGGACAGACGCGACCAACTCCCACCCGGCCAACAATTGCTGCGCCCAGGAAGGTGGCCGCCGGTGGGCGAAAAGCCGCCTACAGGCCCATTAAAAACCTGGACACTACAACTCCGCGGACTTTTCAAAACCCCGAGGAGGCTCACGCTCGAGCAATTGCTTGCCGAACCCCTCGAAGATCAATCCATCGATATTCACTGTGTCACCCGGTGGTCCCGCCTGGGAGTTCCCTTTCGCGGTATTCCCCTTGCAC
>CAUZBD010000154.1:0-6162 GCA_963577795.1 Planctomycetota bacterium
CGGAAAGTGCTGGCCGAGTGGATCGCATCGGCAGACAATATGCTCACGGCCCGCGTACTGGTCAACAGGCTCTGGCAGCATCTCTTCGGCCGCGGCATCGTCCGCAGCCCGAATAATTTTGGCCTCGGTGGCACACCACCCACCCATCCCCTGTTACTTGATTATCTGGCTGCCGAGTTTGTCGAAGGCAATTGGCAGATGAAACCGCTCATTCGGCAGATCGTCCTGAGCGACACCTACCGTAGTTCCTCTCGGCCGAGCGAAAAAGCCGTGGCACGGGATCCGCTCAACCATCTCTTCAGTCACCAGAATATGCGGAGGCTCAGCGCCGAAGAAGTCCGGGATTCCATCCTCCAGGTCACCGACCAACTGAACCTGCAGCAGCAAGGCCCCAGCATTTATCCTGAAATTTCCAAAGAAGTACTGCACAGTCAATCGATGCCCGGCAAGGGCTGGGGACATTCGCCCCCGGATCAGGCTGCAAGACGGAGTATTTATATCCACATTAAACGAACGCTCGTCGCACCGATATTGAAAATTTTTGATTTTGCCGAGACCGATCTTTCCTGCCCGGCCCGCTTTGAAACCACACAACCAACCCAAGCCCTGCTGATGCTCAACGGCAAATTTGCGCAGGAGCAGGCCGCCGCACTCGCCGAGCGGGTGGAGCACGCCTATCCGGGTGACCAAGCCGCGCAAGTGAAAGAAATCCTGGAACTGGTCTGGCAGCGATCGATTCAAAAACAAGAGATCGATGCGGGCCTTTCGCTCATCAATCAGTTGCAGCAACAGGATGGCGCCTCGCTTCGGCGGGCACTGGAAACGTTTAGTCTGGTCGCGATTAACTCCAACGAATTCATTTATTTGGACTAGATCCCACATTCTGTGATACAATAAGATTAGTGCAAGCTTGAGTTACAACGTCATGAAAAAACATCCGGCCAACCAATTTTGTCATCGCACCCGTCGCCAGTTTCTTCACGAAACGGGAGGGGGCTTTGGTGCCGTCGCCCTGGCCGGCCTGCTGGCCAAAGATGGATTTTTCCCCTCCCAATCGCTGGCGGCCGATGGAGTGACTCCCTACGACAATCCGCTGGCTCAAAAAATGCCGCCGCGACTGGCCAAAGCAAAAAATGTTATTTTTCTTTTTATGTATGGCGGGCCGAGTCAGGTCGATACGTTCGACTACAAACCAGAACTTTACAAGCTCGATAATAAAACCATCCAGGTAAAAACCTTTGGCCGAGGTGGGCATAAAAATGAAGGTGTGATCGTTGGTCCCAAATGGAAATTCCAGCAGCATGGTGAGTGTGGCAAGTGGGTCAGTGATGTCTTTCCGCATCAGGCCCAATGTGTTGACGACATTGCCTTCATCCACAGCATGACCGCCGATTCACCGATTCACGGTTCGGCCATGGTCATGATGAACTCGGGCAACATTTTGAGCGGCAATCCGAGCATCGGCTCCTGGATCAATTATGGGCTAGGCAGCGTCAATGAAAATCTCCCTGGTTTCTTGGTGATGCTCGATCCCACCGGAGGACCGATTGGTGGCTCGCGCAACTGGTCGAGTGGCTACATGCCGGCGACCTATCAGGGAACGGTTCTGCAGAGCAAGGGGCCGCCGATTCTTGACCTGAACCTGCCGGCGGGCACCACGCGGGCGATGCAGCGAAGGCTGCTCGATCAACTCAAAATGTACAACCAGCAGCATCAACGCGGTCGCGTTGAAAACAGTAACCTCGCTGCGCGGATCAATAGCTACGAACTGGCCTACAAAATGCAACAACATGCGCCAGAGGCAGTGGACTTGGCGCAGGAGACAGCGGACACCCACGCGCTCTACGGCCTCGATCATCCGCAAACGCAAGATTTTGGTCGCAAGTGCCTGCTCGCCCGTCGACTGGTTGAGCGGGGCGTACGGTTTGTGCAACTCTATTCGGGAGGTGCACACAATAACGACAACTGGGATGCCCACGAAGATGTCTACGCCAATCACAGCTACCACGGTCGCCGCACCGATCAGCCGGTCGCCGCGCTGATTCAAGATCTCAAACAGCGTGGAATGCTCGACGAAACGCTCGTCATCTGGGGCGGTGAATTCGGTAGACAGCCGACGGCCGAGTTCAAGCGACAACCGGGGCGCGACCACAATGCCTACGGATTTACGATGTATATGGCCGGTGGTGGCGTCAAAGGAGGTGTGAGCTATGGAAAGACCGACGAACTCGGCGCGGCCGCCGTCGAAGGTAAATTGCACGTGCGGAACTTGCACGCGACGATCCTGCACCTGATGGGACTCGACCCGAACCACCTGACCTACTTCCACGATGGTCTCGACAAAAAGCTTGTCGGCGTCGAAGAGGTGGAACCAATCCACGAGATTTTGGCTTAATTCTTTCCGTGCTGACCCTGCGGTCTGAGAGTCTGTCTCCCTCTTTGGTGACCTGTTTCAAAGACATTGGGCGTGATAAAATGAGCGGATCATGAGCGAAGCTGCAATTCAAACTCCGGTGGTCAATCTCTCAGCGGCTGGTGCTTCAGAGGCCTTTTGTAAGGCAGCCCCCCGCTGGGGTTTTGTACAGATTGTCCAACACGGCATTCCACTCGAATTGATTGACGAAGTCTGGAAACAGACGCATGCGTTCTTTGCCCTTCCTCACGAAGAAAAACGCAAACTTCTTCGCGGCAAACAGAATGCGATGGGCTACTTCGATCAGGAACTTACAAAAAATAAACGTGATCTAAAAGAAATTTTTGATTTCGGCGCCGTTTCTGCCACAAATCTTGAAGCAGGAATCGATCAGGTCAACAGTGGTGACGGTGTGAACCAGTGGCCGGAAGCACTACCGGAATTCAAACGCACGATGTGCGCTTACTTTTCCGCTTGCGAAACCTTGGGGCATCGCCTTCTGGGAATGCTCAGCGAGGGGATGGGCCTGCCGCATCAGACATTCCATCCCTATTTTGGCGACAGGCATACCGGATTTATGCGTTTGAACTATTATCCTCTCGAAGATCCTCTGGCTGCGGGCGAAGCGACCGACGCAACACCATTGGGCGATATGGCGCTCCACCACCATACCGATGCGGGTGTCCTGACGGTGCTGCTGCAGGACACCGCAGGTGGACTCGAGGCCCATGTCGATGGAAATTGGGTCGATGTAACGCCGATCGAGGGTGCATTGATCATCAATGTAGGCGACATGATGCAAGTCTGGTCCAACGATCGTTATCCGGCGCTGTTGCATCGTGTGCGACCGGTCGACGGGCGCAGTCGCTATAGCATCCCCTTCTTTCTCAATCCTGCCTACGAAACCGATTGCGCACCTCTGGGAAGTGAGCCTGTCCGCTACCGTTCGATCAACTGGGGTGATTTCCGTCGAGCACGTAGCGATGGCGACTACGCCGATTTCGGTAAAGAAATTCAAATCGACGACTATCGCATTAGCTAGCAGGTCCTGTGCTAGCAGGCGTCGGTGTCCGTTTCGCTTTTTATGCGGAAACATCAACGCGTCAAAAGTCGTCTATGCTTCAAAATTACCTTTTGCTATGAGATTGCTCCTTCGCGGACTGGCGGAGACTATTTGTTGCGGGTGAATCAAGGGGCATTTAATGGACACATTGTCCGTCTCAGGGAGAAAGATATGAGTATGAAATTGATGCGTTGCAAAACACTCGCCAGCTTGGTGCTGCTGGTTCTCGTGCCTCAACTGACACTTGCAGCCACGCCCAAGGTAGAGGCGGAAAAGCCGGCGCGTCTGCCAGTACTTACGGATATTGCATTGCAAAAAGGTGGTATCCTTGTCGGTCGACTTACCGATGACAAAGGAAAACTTCGCGGTGAACAAAAAATTATTATCCGTCAGGAGAATCAGCTTGTCGCGGAAGTCACCACCGGAAAAAATGGTCAGTTCATGGTAGAGGGACTTCAGGGTGGCATCTATGAGATTGCCTCGGACAAGGGTGCCGGAAGTTTTCGGGCATGGGCAACAGATACTGCGCCTCCCTCGGCCAAACAATTTGCCGTCCTGATCGAGGGCGATGAAGTGGTTCGCGGCCAATGGGGTTGGGTGCCCACGCCAGGTAGCTTTCCTAGCCCGAACTTTACGGTCGGCGAATGGATAGGAATCACACTCGGTGCCGCGGGTCTTGTGGTCGGTACCATCGCCCTTGTGGATGCATCATAGGGAGAAAAACATGAGCATGAAATTGATGCGATGCAAAACGCTTTGTATCTTGGTGTTGCTGTTTCTCGTACCTCAACTGACAATCGCCACCACACCCGAGGTTAAAACAGAAAAACCATCGCGTCTGCCACAACTAACCGATATCGCCCTGGAAAAGGGTGGTACCCTGATCGGTCGAATCACCGACCGGGAAGGCAAACTGCTCAGCCAACAGAAGATTGTGGTCCGCCAGGAAAATCGACTCGTGGCTGAGGTCACAAGCGGAAAAAATGGCGAGTTCATCGTAGAGGGCCTCCGCGGTGGTATCTACGAGATTGCCTCACAGCAGGGTGTGGGAAGTTTTCGGGCATGGGCCGAAGGCACCGCGCCTCCCTCGGCAAAACATTTTGCGCTGCTGGTCGAAAATGGTGACGTTGTTCGAGGCCAATGGGGTTGGATGCCCAACCCGAGCCAATATCGAGGTACGGGACTAAGCGTCGGTCAATGGGTCGGCATTACGCTTGGTGCCGCAGGCCTCGTTGTCGGCACCATTGCCCTTGTCCGAGACAATGATGCCTCTTAACGACAGATGCCCTTAAAAACATAGTTCTAATTCACAGAAATGGCAGAACCGATCGGCACGTTCCCTCCTGGGAACGTGCCTTTTTTTAAGGAGTCAACCCTTCGATGGATCTTATTCATGCTCTGATCCTCTTTGGTGTGGGGCTTGCTGCCGGCTTCATCAACGTCATGGCCGGCGGCGGATCGATGCTGACAGTCTCGACGATGATCATGATGGGACTGCCCGGGCCAATCGCCAACGGAACAAACCGCATTGCGATCCTTGTTCAGAATTTTGTGGCAGTCATAACTTTTTTTCGCAAAGGGTTTTTCGAATTTAAATGTAGCCTCAAACTACTCCTCTGCGCACTCCCTGGAACAGTCTGCGGGGCACTGGTGGGCACAGAATTAGCCGGCACCTGGTTCAACCGCACATTGGCAATCATTATGGGTGCCGCCTTACTGCTGATGTGGGTCAAAGGGAAAAAAACATCGCCCGCTACAGCGGAAGCTGCCGCAACCCCCCTGTCACTCAGGCGACGGATATTCGGCTATCTTCTGATGGTGGGGATTGGTTTTTATGGCGGATTTATCCAGATCGGCGTGAGTCTGATTTTGATGCCTGTGCTCAATCGCGTCTTTAAAATGGATCTGGTGCGCGTCAACATGCACAAGGTCTTTATCATCTGCGGCTACACCTTGGTGGCTCTGGCAATTTTTGCCTGGCGCCTCGATATTCGCTGGGCCTTAGGGGCCGCTCTCGCCGCCGGCACCGGCATTGGAGGATTTGTAGGCGCTTCTCTCAGTATCCGCCACGGAGAAAAGTTTATCCGCTGGTTGCTCCAGATCGTCTTGATCGGATTCGTGATTAAACTGGTGTTCTTTTAATCACCACGCCGTCCCCCGACAGTCAACTGCGTGCCGGGGACCCTTTGCGGAGTTTCCGCAGCCATTGAATCGAAGCACGGGGCAGGGAGATTTTCCCCGACGCAAGTCTTCGGCGAACAATAAAAAAACCGGCCAGGAGCGACACGGTAATCAATAACCCCGCGTAAAGAATGATTTTCTGCCAGATTCCGCCGATCTCTATCCCGAGGGCGGCATAATATCCAATCGCCAGTTGGCATCCGACGGTCAAAAAAACAATCGGCAATTCGACGGCAAGAAAAACCCAAACCTTCAAATGCATCAGCCCACCAACGGTCAGCGAGGGGGTGCGGGTTCCGGGTACAAAGCGGCAGATCACCAGAACCCAGGCTCCATAGTGGTCAATCAGATACTTGATTTCCAAAATACGACGCGGGTGTACTGCGCGGAGCAGCCAATTCGACCGAAGTAACCGTGTGCCGAAGAAACGACAGAGCAAAAACCAACCCGCATCTCCCAATACCACACCGAAGTAGGCAGCAAAAAAGGTAGTCGAGAGTGAAAA
>CAUZBD010000155.1:0-6106 GCA_963577795.1 Planctomycetota bacterium
TTGCGATACCGGATGCACTCCCGGTGCTGTCATCGAGGCAGACCACACATGTACGTTCTTGGCGGCCAAACCGGGGCTGATCCATGCCGTCGGCAAAGCCCATGTGGGCCAACTGCATGTTGTCGATCTGGGAATTTCAACCGAAATCATCCAAGCGGCACTCGGCGAGCAAGCGTAACCAACCAGTCTGCTCGCCCCACGAAAAAAAGTGGCTTTCCGGTATCGATGCTTCGCTAGTCGACGCTCGGGGGTTCGAATTCGAAATCTTTCCACTTCATCGGCATACGGAACGGTTCGATACGAAGCATCACCTCCCCATTTTGAAAAACGCGGACCGTTCCACTCGATTGGCTCACAGTGACAGCGACTGCATTTGTTTTTCGACTGATCGCCGCTGCCGCCCAATGCCGTGAACCGAGGCCCTTGGTCATCGTCAATCCCTCGGCAGATGCATCCACGTATTGGGCCGCCGCCAACACCGTACAATCGGCCCCGATGATGAAAGCGCCGTCCATTTGCGCTACTTCTTTGATGCCTTCGCGAACGCGCCTGTCACCTAAGCCTCGCTCCGACTTTTTATACCCTTTTACCGGATCAAATCCGACCGGATGGCAACGATCTAAAACTGCCTTCGTGCTACCCACAACAAACATTGTGCCGATCGCTTTACCCTCTCGACCATCGCGTCCGATTTCGACAGCCAGATCAACGACTGTTTTCAAAGTTTCCAACGGCACGCGCGTCTCAAGCATCCGAATGTCGCGAACCGTCAATCGACTCAGGTGCTCGTCTAAGTGAATCATACTCACGGAATCGTAACGATCTGCTTCGAATCCACTGTAGACGGCAACGACGTCTGCTCCTGGCAATAAAATTTCATCCGCGACACTCTCCAGCAGCGTCTGCGTCAATTTTTCAAAGACCGGGGCCTGTGACATGTTGAGCAACACAGATGCAATTCCAGCGTCTGCAGCACCCTGCAGAACATCCTCGCTGTCGGCACTGACCAGTAATTTGTGATTGGTCACAGAAACAAGCAGTTGCTGCCAATCTGTTGGTCCTTCCAACATGATGAGGACAGCATCGGCCCCGTTGTGATCCGCTAAACGATGCGCAACGTCCAATAACGCCTTGAAATCGTCGCTGAATGCTTGTTGAGTCATATGCAACCAACTGAAAGCTATGGCGAAGCCAACCCACAGAAAAGACTGTGAAATAAGCCCCTCGCCGGCATCCTAAAGCGGATGGCTCTGGAATTCAAGTGCGCGGAATGACGGAGAGGACTCGACGCCAGAAGTTGAGCGGACTATCGGGAAAGTTGTGATCAGAACGCAAAACGGTGCCGAAGAACGGCGTGGCCGGTTCCATGCGCGGCAGCTTGAGAGCAATTTCTAGGGCGAGTGGGACGCAATAACCGGCAACTTTTCTGTGTTCTTAAAAACGCGATCGTTGTAAATATTGAGCGCGTGCAACGCGTGCCCTAAAGGCCCTACCTTCCAACCGGGATGTTTACCACGCAAGAGCAGACTTGCGAGATAATCGACTGCCTGCACCATACGCGGCTGCGTGAGTGCTTTCTTTTCAAGAGAGAAAGCAAGCCATTCAGAAATGTGGCCGGTTGTAAGCAAGCGGCGATCGATATCGTTCGCAGCACCCCGACCAGAGAAAAACCGCGTGCTGAAACTGCCATCCGTATTTTGCATCTTGAATGTATATTTCTGATAGTCTTTCAAATATATTTCCGCCCGCTGATACTGGCCATCGACCGGTTTACCCTTGTGAATGCGTCGATTGACCGCGTAAGAAAGACCGAACAACCGATGGGTCCCTCCACAGGCAGCACCAACAATGGGTTGACGCATCTCTTCTTTAATCAAGCGTGGAATATCCCACTGACCACCCCGATCATCTTTCCAGGTTTCATTACTTTCCAGGTAGTGCGAGAGGCCAATAAGTTTAAAAGTGAGTTCCGTTTTCGGTCGACAGCTCTTTTGCTCTCTTTCAACGAGATCAAGAACGGTGAAGTCTTGGCCCTCTATTTTCATCGGGTAATCAACATGCACACGCGACTGGGCCAGCATCGCGAGAAACTGCCCTTCGTGTCCTTGATTCCCTGGGCCAAGTCGTCCGTAAATCTCTCCATTTTTAAGATAAAATAATCTCACGCCCCGGCACGGATTATTGAAACAAACCCATCCGATGGCACTGGCACGATTTCCCTGATGATCGATCCTCACCTGCTTCTCGACCCCATAGCCAATGAATGAGTGCATTACAGACCAAGCACTCTTCTCGCGAACACTGATTTCTTGCTCGTGATACATTTTAAGAACTCGCCGCACCTTAGACCGTAAAGCGGTCAATTCGGTATCGAATTCAATCGGTTTCTTTGTGACAGCAGCAGATGCTACTTTTCGACTTTGAGTCGGTATCGTACTCTGAATTGAGGCTATCTTAGGCTTGGCTATTTCCTGAGTTGCCTGTCTGTGGGGTGCACGGTTGGCCGGAACCACTTTGACATCTTGCGCGGTGTCATTCGTAACGGCAACGATGCCAGATTCGGACCTCGATCGTGATCCTTTAGCCGACTTTGTTTCTGATAGAACAAGTTTTCCAGAGCGTCGTGCAACCCGAGTCTGCGACTCTGGTGGAATCACACCGGTTGTTGGCTTGAACTTCGCTGCCGGAACGATTTCCGTTGGTAAAATGCTTGCCGGTGAAAAAGGAGTCGAAGAGCGAGCCGCCACCTTGCGAGATTCCCTGGGCGTTACTTTTCGTGAAATACCCTTAAGTGGTTGGAACTGGCCAGGCAGATCGCTGCGGATATTCTGAAAATTGATCGCCTCATCCGAAAGCCTTGGAAGCGACGTGAGCGACAAGTTTTCTCCCGCCTCAGAACGCGGTGCTGCAACTGCCTTGAGGGGCTGATTTTTTAATGTGGTCTGCAAAACAGAATGGGTCACTGACTTTTTCTGCGTGAACTTGTGCTGCGTGTGTGCTTTATGATGAGCGAATTTTGAATCCGTTGGCGTTATCAATTTTTGTGGTGTAAGCGATTTTCGTGCGGGGGGGGCCACGGGCGTGTGGGAATCGGCGACCGTATTGGGCAGACCGGACAAATCACCGTGAACCGCATCACCGTGAACCGTGGGAGCAGGCACCCGTTCAGCAGGTGTCGCCACAATGGAGACAGCAGTCGTCTCGACAGGCGACTGGGGTGGGGCAGCGTCCAATTGCGCGACCAACGTAATTCCTCCAAGACCGACAGTCTTGGAGGTCGGTGGCTGAAGCAACTGCGCAACGATCGAGCCGCCGACAAAGGCAATGATTGCAAAAATCCATTTCACAAGTGAGGAAGCCTTTGTCATCGAGAATTCTTTCTACGTTCGGCTGACTCTTACGCATTTTGTCCGAAAGTATGGTTGTACTAGCAAGATTCGTTGATCGATTTCCGGGAGGGCTTCCTAGGGGTCGTTCGCAGAAAAAACTTTTCCGGCAGGCATGCTTTGATATCGTCCGTTTCTTTCCCGAGGGTTCACCACGATCCAAAGCGTGCGGGCAAAAGACTTTAAATTTGCGCGAAGCTTTACTGATTTTGAGTTTTGAAACTAGAAGACCAATAACGGAAGGTAAGCCGTTTTTAGGGTCTCTATAACCCGGATGGGGGAACTCGATGAGAGAGTGGTGGTGTTAATCTGTTTCGGCTAGACAAACTTTAACGCCACCAAAAGAATGTTCGGTCCACCGTTGAAGGGCCACGTTTTGCCTCCACGGCAAGCGACTTTTCGATCTCCTCAGCCACATAGGCCTGCCACGCCTCCTGATTGTCGAGGAGGTTCTGACCAGTAATTTTTTGCAATGCCTCAAGAGCCCTGTATTGAAGTGCTGGATCTTCCCGCTTGTCGAGTAAGGAAACCAGGAAAGTTGCTCCCTGTGGCCGTCCTGAAGCCTGGAGTGCATCGATCGCGGCAATCTTCAGATCCGTCGCAGCATGCTTGTTGTCGAGTACTTCACCGAGGACGCTTACCGACTCGTCGGTACCCCACTTGCCCCACCCACGGCAACACTGAATCTGAACATCGACATTTTCATCGTTTAAACCGGCACGAAGAATTTTAGCTGCCTGTGGTGTATCACACTCGGCAAGAGCCCGTACGATTTCCTGTCGTAAAAAAGCATTTGGCTCGGCTCGAATTTTCTCCGCTAGCTTTTCAGAAATTTGCTCTCTGACTTCCGTAGAACCCTTCTTCGCTTGCCCGCGTTGTTTGCGGATCATCTCAAGTCGATCTTTTGCCGTCGGCCCATAGCGGGCTTTGATTTCTTCGGGAACGGGCCGTACATCTGCAAGACCCAACTCATCGGCCAGTGGCATCGAGGAAAGATCCACTCCACGGCACCCGCTGACGAGGACCGGCAGTGTCAAAAAAAGCAAACAGAGCAATTGAGAGCGGAGCATCCACACCCTCCCGATTTGGAAAATGGCCTCAAAGAAGGGGCGGGACTATAGCAGAGGAGGGAGCGGCTGGCCAATACCGCCCTCGGCCTCTAAAACAAGCCCCGGGCCGGTGCTAGCGATTTTTTTACTGGAAAAAAACACCGGTGTGGGCGCGAAATTCCCCTTCTGGCTATGATGGGCTGCATGGCACGAATCACGATGCGCGGCAGCTTTCAATCTCTCCGCAGAATTTCGTTTTCGATCCGCAACGACACGTCACGGTGGTGCGGCCTCGCGTGCCTTGTCCTCTACGGCATCGGGGCCATCACAGCGGCCTCCGCCATCGAGACCGTAACGGTCGATCAGGATGGAGCCGTCTTCACGGTGGAGGGAGAGATCGTCGTTGAAGCGGGGGATGGCGGAATGATCCTTCGGGATCGCCAAGGAAAAATTTGGCCTCTGCAACCCGACCAAATAAAAAAGCGATCCAAGGATGACATTCCCTTTACGCTCATGGATCAGACCGAGTTGGGTAAGGCTATTCTCAAAGAACTGCCCCCTGGGTTTTCGATCCACCGAACAAAGCATTACCTCATCTGCTACAACACCTCGAAAGCATATGCGCAGTGGTGTGGGGGTCTCTTTGAACGACTTTTTCGCGCGTATAACAATTTTTGGACCCGACGCGATCTAAACCTTTCCGCTGCAGAGATGCCAATGATAGCGCTTGTCTTCAAAGACAAACAGACCTTTCGCCGCTATGCGGTAGGAGAAGTCGGCGACGCGGTTGATTCGATCGACGGCTATTACAACCTCATCACGAATCGAATTGCAACGTATGATTTGACCGCCAATCCTCAAACGCAGGGAAGATCATCGCCATTTCGGAACATGTCCGAAATCAACCAATTACTCTCCCAACCCATGGCCGGCAAACTCGTTGCCACTGTGATTCACGAGGCAACGCACCAAATCGCATTCAATTGTGGGATTCAGCAGCGACTCTCTGATATCCCGGTGTGGCTCAACGAGGGCATGGCCATGTATTTCGAGACGCCCGATCTTCGCAGCAAAAAGGGCTGGCGGGGGATGGGCCAAATCAATATGGATCGACTCGCACAATTCCGGAATTATCTCCAGAGACGTCCGGACGATTCTCTTTACAGCTTGATTGCCTCCGCGAATCGTATGCAAGGTCGGTCAGAGGATGCTCGCTTTCAAGGCAAACAGGGCATATTAGACGCCTACAGCGAAGCGTGGGCGCTCACTTATTTCCTACTCACTTATCAGCAAGAATCTTTTGTGGATTACCTCAAATTTTTAGGGGGGAAAAAACCAGGCCGTGCAGAGTCCGAAGAACAAAAAATAGAAGACTTTGAAAAGTTCTTTGGCAACCTGGAAATACTTGATAAACAGTTCGTCCAACGGATGCAAAAAGAAATCAAGCGAAATACAAGAAATCTTCGTGGGCAACTGTGAAGAGAAACTACCGCCAACGCTATGTCAGGCACGCATCCGGGATTCGACGCGACGGATTGCATCTTCGATAGGGCAAGCGTGATCGGCCAATTGCACCATATCTCCACGATCCATCCAGCCGCTCACACGCTTCTGAGCAGAAATCACCGTCGCGTGACTTCGATTGCCAAAATATTCGCCAATTTCAGTGAG
>CAUZBD010000156.1:0-6077 GCA_963577795.1 Planctomycetota bacterium
CTGGACAAAAATCCGCTCGGGGTCCCAAGGAACCCAAGACCTCCCGCTCAGAACCAGCAGTGCGTTCCAAGATCAGCTTACGTATCATCGAGACAAATTCGGGGTGGGGGCCCACCGTGCCAGACCGTATGCACTGAATGTCTAATTCCTCACACAACTTGCGGGCCTCCGTATCGAGGTCAAACAGAACCTCCATATGATCCGAGACAAAACCGATAGGCACGATCACCGCGTGTTTCATTTTTTCTGACTTATGTGTAGCGGTAATCGCATCGCAAATGTCCGGTTCCAGCCAGGGCTGTGTCGGAGGACCGCTGCGGCTTTGGTAGACCAAATCGTAATCTGCCAAGCCCACTCCCTCACTGACCAGTCGGCAGGCTTCCTCTAATTGAACGACATAATCACACTCAGCGGCCATCGAAACGGGGATACTGTGTGCGGTATAAAATACCTTGAAGCGCGCACGCTCCGACTCCGGAACCTCGTTGATCGCAGCACGGACCCGCTCGATCATCGGCGAGATAAATCCAGGGTGGTTATAAAAGGCGCGTAATTTGTGAATCACGGGCGACTCAGTCCCCACACTTCCGCAAGCTTCGAGGATGTTTTCGCGGTACTGGCGACAACCCGAGTAGGAACTGTAGGCGGAAGTAAAAAAGGCGAGGCTTTTTCGCCGACCCTCGTCATGCATTTTTTTGATCGTCTCGGCAAGCAACGGATGCCAGTTGCGATTGCCCCAATAGATCGGCAACTGCAGTCTGTACTTATTAAATTCAGCAGTGAGCGCAGCGATCAGCGCGCGATTTTGATCGTTGATGGGGCTTTTGCCCCCGAAAGCCTGATAGTGCGCGGCAACCTCAAGCATCCGCTGCTTCGGCACGTTCCGGCCCCGAAGGACATTTTCCAAAAAGGGGAGCACGTCGTCGGGTCCCTCCGGGCCCCCGAAGGAAACGACCAAGAGACTGTCGTAGGGGGCCTCGTCGTCGAGCCGATTCATCCGATCACCCCGCGAAGAGCCGATTCCAACTCAGGGTATTCAAAGCGGTATCCGCTCTGCTGTAGTTTTTCTGCCGAAACACGCGTACTGGACAGGAGCAACGCGTCGGCCATTTCGCCAAGCATCGCTCTTGCCATGAAGGCGGGAAGCGGAAAAAGGGTGGGCCTGCCTAAAACTCGGCCCAAGATGCGCGTAAATTCTGCGTTGGTCACCGGCGCTGGAGCGACCGTATTGACAGGACCCTCGAGTGCTTCGCAGGCAAGGGCATGACGAATCACCCCCACAAGATCCGGTAATGCGATCCAACTCCAATACTGTCTGCCGTTGCCCACCCGACCGCCCAAGCCGAGGCGAAAGGGGGTCAGCATTTTGGCGAGCGCTCCGCCCGTTTTACTCAGGACCACCCCGATCCTTAAATTCACAACGCGAATCCCTGCATCGCGAGCCGGTTGAGTTGCTGCTTCCCAAGCCTGGCAAACCTCTGCTAAAAAATCATCGCCCGCTGGACTCTGCTCCCTAAGCAATGTCTCTCCGGTATCGCCGTAGTAGCCAATGGCCGATGCACTGACGAAGACACGGGGCTTTTTTTCCGCATTAGCCAGTGCGCGAGCAAGAATCTGAGTGCTCTGAACGCGACTTTGGCGAATCTGAGATTTCTTCGCAGTATTCCAACGGCCAGAGGCAATATTTTCCCCCGCCAAGTGAACCACGGCTTCACACCCTGCGAGGGGCGCCGCATCAAATGTTGTGGCCTGCGGATCCCAAAGCACATCACACGCCGCCGGATCCTTGCGTACCAAACAGGTCACTTGACCGTGTTCTGCTTGAAGCGCAGCAGCGAGGGAAGAACCGACTAGCCCCGTGGACCCGGAGATCGCAATACGCATGTCGCTACCCGACTATCTGGAGTACGCCCCACTCGTATTTATAGTCACCCAATTTTATAGTCACCCAATCCAGTTTGAGTATTAGCCTTTGGCCTCATCCAACAATTCTTGCAACTTATGCTTAGACACCCCACCGACCAGCCGACCAACGACCTCTCCCGCCTTGAAAACCATCATGGTTGGGATGCTCGACACGTTGAATTTCTGTGCCGTCTGTGGATTGTCATCAATATTGATTTTGCCCACTTTCACTGAACCACTATTTTCGACCGCTAATTCCTCGACCACGGGGGCAATCATCCGACAAGGGCCACACCAAGGAGCCCAAAAGTCCACCAGTACCGGTGTGTCGGCACCCAAAACTTCGGTATCAAAACCGGCATCTGAAAACTCAATCACATCGCTCATGAAAATCTCCGGGCAACAAAACGTATTTTTGTGGAAAGGGGAAAGCTCAACCTCATTTCAGACAAGCGTTTAATTCAAATCCCGATTTACAGGAACCACCGCAATCATTGTGGCGAAACGCGCGAACGCAAACCATGAAAGACACTGGGATTCGCGACAACCTAGTTGGCCAACTGTAAGTCGCGATCGGTCGAAACCCCGAGTGTTTTCCTTATTTTACTGTGGTGCTTCTCCACCGTCGAGACGGTGATTCCCAGTCGTTTGGCTATCTGGACATTGGATCGGCTGCAATCGAACTGCCCAATAACTTCTTTTTTCCGTGTTGAAAGCGAATGAATATGCAGCGGGATTTTTGTCGCCTAAGCGAGTACGCGGTCTCGTTTGATGAACTGAAATGGAACACGCCAGCGGGAACGATTTCCTTCGATTTCGCAGAAAATTTCGCAATGCTGTGGCTTTCGGGATAGTGAAGCAGCTGTTGGCAGCTTTTTTCCAACTGTCCACATTTTCGGAAATCCAGTTCGTTGCGCACGTTCCGGTGAGATCCTGAGGCGTGAGTCCCCACGCCCTTATGTTGGGTCCACCTCCGAAAGTAAAATGCAACGAAAGGCAGAATCAATCACCATTGCTCTCATAGAATTATAACTGTCTCAGCTTCTGTGGACTTTCAATCGCGTCCATTGTTCAGAAGTAGAAACGTTTTTCTATTGTGGTTAGCCACAGTATGGATTCCCCCAAAGGTGCTTGCTTCTTGAACCCTAAAAAGCGAAGGGGGAGGTTATTTTAGTAGACGGAAGGTACTCTGCAGTGCTTTACGGAAATATTTCGCCAAGCTGCTGCGTACGACTATCAAAATAGAACGCGGAGTTTTCATTAAGTGCATCACCAAGCCGCAGTAAAGATAGCTCGTCTTTCAGGCCCAATGTATGCCTTATTTTACTGCGGTGCTTCTCCACGGTCGAGACGGTGATTCCTAAACGCCTTGCAATCTGGGAAGATAAAAGATGCTCGGAGAGAAGTTGCAAAACCTCTTTTTCTCTCTCCGATAGATCTTCCATGTTTACCGGAATACTGGTCGCCTTGACAATTAAGTAATTGTTAAACCGATCAAGTACTACAAGCCAGCGGTGTATTTTTCCATTCACGTTAATCGAGAGATCGCAATGCTGCTGATCGCCCGTGTTGCGACATTGGGTGATCGCATCCCGGTAGCGTTCAGGTTTATCGGCCACCCAGTCCCAAATAGGCTGGCCGATGATGTCGTCAATCTTGAGGCCCTGCGCTGCATCTGAAGGATGCAGTCCGGACTGATGAGCGATCCGGTCCTCAGAATCAAGGATCTGAATAATCACAGCACCCTCTTTTCCTTAAGGGGGGGTCACCAAACACAACCGCCCCAAAGACATGCCTATGGTCATGGCCTGCCCGAAGACAGCTTCAGATCCAGCCCAAGTAAGTTATTCGCGAGAATCATATAAGACTAATTGTAGAAAAACATTCCTTTTTGTAAACAGCAGTTGCCCTCTATTGGATTCAAATTTTATCTAAAAAACAAGTAGGTTTTCATGAATTACCCCCCCCACGTGAGTTGTATTTTAACGCCTTGCCAAAAAGCCAGCGTGTTTCTGTGTTTCAAAAAAATGCTCCCAAAAATAGAAGCCTGTTATGGGGTTCCTTGTTTGCTCGTTCACAAACCGTGATCGCCGGGGCACCGTTTTGCAGCATCTCTTTTTATCGGTCCTCGTCTGCGGTAGGGTGATCAGCGATGCTCAACCTTGGTTTTACAGCCAGGGCATCGCTTGTTTCCCTTGATTTTACCCACATCGCCGTTTGCCAATGTCTGCTTACATTCTCCGCTACGGATCTCTGAGGCTTCTGGGTGTTTTTTCCGCTGCGGCCACCGAAAATTACGCTCGCAATCAACAGGTACTTGCCAAAACGCCACGCGGTGTGGAATTAGCGGAAGTTCTTTGCGAGGCGATCGACCGGGCCAGCGAAGATCTCCAGGAAGAGAACGGAGGTCGTATTCTGCGACTGTTCAACGATACGGATCGCGACCAACTCAACAGCCTCCACAGTACGGAAAGACAAATTTGGGAATTCTGCCAAACACAAATTAAAAAACTGACTCTTGAGATGCGGCTGATCGATGTCGAACAGGTCTTTGGCGGTGAACGTATTTTGGTCTATTACCTTGCTGAGAATCGTGTGGATTTTCGAGAACTCGTAAAAATCCTGGCTGCCGAATTTGGCACGCGGATTGAAATGCGACAGATCGGGGTTCGCGATGAAGCAAAATTACTGGCCGACTATGGGGATTGTGGTAAACCGGTCTGCTGCAACACCCATCTATCGGAAATGCCTCCCGTTTCGATGAAGATGGCAAAACTGCAAAAAGCAACACTCGACCCCAGTAAAATCTCTGGTCGCTGCGGACGGCTAAAATGCTGTCTGCGTTACGAATATGAGACATACCAGGAGTTGAAGCAAGAATTACCTCCTGTAGGAGCAGACATCGTAACCGCTACGGGTCGGGGCAAAGTTTTGGGACACGAAATTCTCGCCAGTCAATTGCTTATCCAAACCGAGGATATGCGGCGAATCCTGATCGATTCAGAAGATATTCTTTCTGTCCTCTCCCCCTCCTAGAGCATGCCGTAACGAAGGCTCTGCAAAAACCATGTATCTGCTGGCCTTTATTTAAGGAAACCATTTTCCGTTCGTGTGCCCTAGCATAAAATTTGCTAGACTCTTGTTACCGACACTGATCAATCTCGCCAAACTTATATTCGACCTGATCTTGGAATAAAAAGTTCCATCTTTTTTCAATGCTTGACCCCAACCATCCCATTGCCAAACTTGCTCGAGAAGACGGTCGCTACCGTGTCGATGCCTACACGTTCGTTTTCGAAGCGCTCAATCACGCACATACGGTAATGGACCAGGGGGAACAGCCCAAGGTTTGTGGTGCAGAAGCTGAAGAAATTGAGCAACTTCTCCTGGCAGAGGAAATGGAAATAGCCGATGCAGATGTGGAAGAGGAAATAGAGTGTTTAGAAAAAGCGATAGCGGATACCCAAAGCGTTCCCGATGAAGCTGAACGCCACGTGACCGGTCAGCAACTCTGTGTCGCAATCTGCAGCCTCGCGCTTGAGCAGTATGGCTACATGGCAAAATGCGTGCTTAATAGCTGGGGCGTCTATCAAACGGGCGATTTCGGCAATATTGTTTTCGACTTGATAAAAATCGGTCAGATGAAAAAAACGGACCGAGATCAACGAGAAGATTTTGAAAATGTTTTTGATTTTGACCGCGAGCTCGTGGAAAATTTTAGCATTCCTCCAGCAGTCGAATGAGCGCTTGGTTGCCGATCCAAAAAGGATATATTATTGAATGGTCACCAAGGGCAATATGCGATGGAGACTGATAGCGAGTTCTTTGGCATTATTGCTCTGGATATTTTTTTTACTATTGATGGCACTTAAAGTCATAGCCTAGAGATGAGCAGTTCGCCCTTCGGCGCTGCAAGGAGTGAATTGTAAGATGAAGCTGATACCCTTAGGAGACAAGGTCGTTCTACGACCGATGGAAGCCGAAGAAACCACCGCGGGCGGCATTGTGCTTCCGGACGCCGCGCAGGAAAAACCCCGACGGGGACGGATTCTTTCCGTTGGCGACGGTCGATTAAATCAAGATGGTTCCCGCTCGGAGCATGAGGTCACCGAAGGTGATCGGGTTCTCTACTCACAATATTCGGGAACCGAGGTGGCAGTCGATGGCGAAGC
>CAUZBD010000157.1:0-6075 GCA_963577795.1 Planctomycetota bacterium
TCATTCAAACGCCCAAATCCAAAGATGCAAAAAGGATAGTTCCACACTCCTCCTCCACGTATGCCTCGCCGTAGCGATTGCAAAGGCGGGTCCTCCTACCTAACTCCTTATGGCTCCTTTATTGCCTGTTTCTCTTTACGTTCAGCTACACGGTAGTCCGAGAGTTTAATGATGGTTTGTTCTGGAAACGAACTCCTGAGGTCCAACCAGACGAACCAGAGCCCAGCCCAACTCCTGTGACTCCACCACCACCACTCCAAGTAGAATTGGTTTTAGACTACGAGGGAGCAGAAGACCAACTGCAGAAAGAACTAATGCTCGCTCAATCGACGTTGACCCTGGCCATGGAAGAAAGGCTTAAAAGCAGATTGGCCCGCTTAGAAGAAGCGCAGGAAGAGCAGGTTGACCAAATAGTCGACGTTCAGACCACCGTTAATGAGCTAATGAGCGAGGTATTGCAGCAGTTCGACGACCAGGGTGCTGAGTGGGACCCGGGTAGATTGATCGATGAAACGAAAGGGGAGTAAATGACGTCAGGTCTGTATTTTTGACAAGAGGAGGTAGCCAGAAGCTACCATCCCATTAAATGCCTTTGGGTAACACTCCCTTTGCTTTTGCCCCCTTTCTGCTTTGGTTTACTCTTCCGCGGAACCCTCGGTCGCTTCAATCCGCTTCAACCAACCTTCGACAGTGAAATCGTCGTTCCCGAGTTCGTCGGGTTTCAAGCAAGAGAGTTTTTCGCGGGGGATCAGGCGGAACCCAATGTTGGGCAGGGTTGCGCCCCTGGAATGCAAATCAGTGCCGTAGTGCGCTTCAAGCTCGACTCCGTTTCGGTCACAGAAGTCTCCTGAATTCACGGTCGGCAGAGAACGAATTTGTTCGAGCGTCATCGCTGGTGTTCCCAGGTGCTCGTGAATCCATTCGAGGGCTTCTTTGTAAGCGATATATGGCCGATGACCTCCTTCTGCTTCGTACCAGGTTTCGATTTTCCCCGGTGCTCCGAGTTTCTCATAAATTCCGGCTGCACCACTGACCGATTTATCCATGCCTTTCCAGGCGCTTTTGTCACGTTCCTTGTCAATGACCCAGTCGGCATCACCGTTCATGATTTTTACCGCGCAATCCGGCGCCGCGAGCGCCAGATACTCAGTCCAGGTCAACATTTCGCGCATACGCTGATTGGGCAGGCTGGTGCAATACTTCGTACGCATGTTAATGTTCTGGAACGCCCAACCGGACACGATAGACATTTTGATGCGCGGCTCCACCACTGCGAGCCATCCTGCCTTGGCGCCGCCGAGGGAGTTGCCGGCCACGCCTATCTTGTCGTGATCGATGTCGTCGCGCTCCATCAAAAAATCGATGCCTCGCATCGTGTCGAAAAGCATTTTTCCCATTACCAATCGGCCCGCCTTGTCGGCACGGTCGCTGACAGACTTATCATCGTGGGCGCGGGTTCCCAGCTTGCCATCCTTATGTCTCTCTTCTTCTCCCATCGGGTCAATCGCGAGTGCGGCAAGCCCCATGTGTGCATAGAGTTGTCCACTGAAGTTATAATACCACTGACTCTTGCTTCCTCCGTGACCGTTGGTCAGCACGATGGCGGGCATTTTTCCCGGAGGATTTTTTGGTCGGTAGAGAACCGCCGGCACACGTGATCCTGATTCCGAGGTGAAGACCCATTTTTCGACCACGATCCCATCCCATTCGAACTGTCCGCGTTTTTCCGCGTTGAGCGGGCCACGCTTTTCCGGGATTCCCAGCATCTTGCGCAGTTTTTCGCGGGTACCGACTTGCCATTTTCTAAACGCGGCCGGCTCCGTCGGCACGGAGGCGATTGGATCTGTCTCGCTTTCAGGCAGTGCAGGTTTCGGTTTGTTCCAAATCGCGGTGTTGATGGCAAAATACTTATTCAGGAAGGGGGGCTTTTTCCGGCTGGCGTACCAGATTCGCAGAGAGCCGTCTGGCAGACGCATAATCGATTGGCTGGTGGTGTAATTCGATTCCCACGGCCTGTTTGGGTCAGGACGATAAACCGGATTTTGCGGATGTTTGTACCATTTCAGGCCATCAATACTGACCGCGAGTCCGAGTGCAGTAGTGTCAGGGCGCGCGGTCCAGTAGCTGCCATACCACATCAGGTAGGCATCGTCGATTTTGATGACGGTGGGGTAGAAGAGATTATCTTTCTCCCATACCTGATCGAGTTTGATAACAGGGTCAGGAAAAACACGCCAAACGATACCGTCCGCGCTGTCGGCCTGGCGGATGACCCAAGGCTTGCCTGACACATCGGTGTACCACATTTGGTATCGCTCGCCGATCTTGATGATCGACGGCGCATACACTCCCTCCAGCAAAACCGGGGAAGGTTTCGACCAGGTAACGCCATCCCTACTGCTCGCTTCGTGAAGGGTGTGCCGTCCGGACTTGTCGGCGAATTCGGTAGCGCTGAACCACATCCGCAATTTGCCCCTTTCTCGCAGCGTGCTTCCATCCGGATTGCGCAGCAGAGTGGGGGTGAGCACGGACTTCAGGCTTTCGCCAAATCGAAACACCGGGCTTCGGGAATCGCGGGTGAAGTTGCGTCCGTCAGTACTGCTTGACATGCCGAGTTGGAAAACGCGTTCAGCCACGGTGCCAGTCGATCCGCAGTGCCAGAGGGTGAACCTGCCGTTCTCCAGAGCAACCATCGGAGCAAATATGTGTTCGTCGTCGAACTGACCCTTTTTCCCAAGGGAGAGCACCGGCCCGTCGGTGTCCCGCTGCCAGGCTTGAGGTGATTCAAGCCAGGGACGTAATTCGCGAGGGGCTTGTGCCTGTGCTTGTAGAATCGAAGCTAACAGGACAAGCAGGGCGGATACCTGGATCACGAAGTACTGGCGCGCCGTTGCGAGGTGTATCATAGTCTTACGAGAGTTGCTTTTTCAGGTAGGCGAAATCTGTTTTGATCTGCTCGATCCCAGCCAACGCTTCGGCTTTCGTTTTGGGCTGCAGATAGGGAACATGGAGTGATACAGGTGCTGTGAAACCAGTTTGCTTGAGGCTTTGGTAAAAATCGTCTCCCACCAGTCCTGTGCCCATGGGGACATTCACTGCTTTCGCTTTCTCAAAAACAAAATCTTTGACATACGCGGCCTGAATCCAATCGCGGATCAGGTGGAAGTTTATCTTCCAAGCGGAGATGCCTTCCACCATGGCGTGACGGATATCGTAGGCAACGGCAATCTCCCGGGGATCAAAATCCTTCATCAGGTAGTGCAGATCCCATACCTGACCACCGACATTCGATTCGCCGCCGTGGTTTTGATAAACCGCAGTAAGGCCGAGTTCACGGTTGAGCGCGGCAAGATCGCGAAGTTGAGGTTTGAGGGCATCGAGTTGGGGGATGACGGGCTTCTTCAAGTCATATTGGAATTTGGAAAGGCGGTAACGTTTGATGCCAAGCAGGGCGGCGGTTCTCAGCGTTTCTTCCGCGTACGCTTGATCCGATCGACTGATGCTGCTGGCCATAACGAGGACCTTTAGATCACTCTCTTTCAACGTTTCCACCAGAGCGGGCAGTTCGTCTTTCGCTCTTTCCGGTTCGATGCGTCCCCCTTCACGGACCGTCGCCTCAACGCCATCGAAGCCGATCGCCGCCAGTTGGCCTGCCAATTCTTCACCACTCAACAATTCGAGCGGCTTCTCAAAGAAGGCGACAGGGATGACTGCCGGTTTGGACTCAACAGCCAGTGATAATGCGGAAGGCAGTGACGCGGCACCGGCGGTAAGAATGGAATTGCGAATTATTACACGTCGTGAAATTTTCATATCTGTCTATGCACTACCCTAAAGGTCCTGTATGACCATTACGAGAAGATTAAAATCAAGCATGCGCAACTTCCCACGAAGAAAATCCACAACAGCAGGGATTATCTTACTATTCGCCACTTTCATTTCTGATCATCTTTTTGCCGAAACGGCTTCCGACAACTGGTTCTCGGTCGTTTCGATATTAAAGCATAAGGCGGCACTGGGTCGTGCCCACGATGTCGAGCTGTCAGGCAATTTGGCCTTTGTGCCAGGCAAGGACGGATCCATTGCGATTATCGATATCGCACGGCAACAGGACCCTGAGCTTCTGTGGTACAAGGAGGGCCTGGGAGATTCAGAAACGGTGCTTCTCTACGGGAACCACCTTCTCTTGGGCACGAATGACTTTTACTCTGTGGACATAAGCGATCCAAGAAATCCGGTGTTTTCGAAGAAAATATCGGAGCCAATTGATGAACGAATCAATCGAATCAACGGCATGGTCAAACGAGGGAACACGGTTTTCGCAGCCAACAAATCCGGGTGGATCAATGCCTTTGATATTCGCGACATCAAATCCCCATCCTTGGCGGGCTCTCTGAATGTGGCCGAAAAATACGATTTGATGAGTCCACACGACATTGATTCGGTCGGTGAATTCGTAATCATCGTCGATCCCCGCAAGTTCGGACTCTCTCCCACTGGAACCGGAAAAATCGCCATTATCAAGGCAATCGACACAGCCTCGGGCCAGGCTCTCCCAGCGGATGAATGGGCGCTGGTCGGGGAGATCGAGAGCAAGCAATTGAATGGCGCCAACCGAGTGCAGATTTCGGGTTCATTTGCCTACACAACATGCAGTTATGGGCCGGATCGGCCCATCCGGGCCCCGAAGCTGGGCGTGATCGATATTTCCAATCCCCATTCTCCGCGCTTTGCGGCATCCGTTCCTTTTAACGGCAACCACGGACCCAATGGCTTAACCGTTGCAGGGAAAGTTGCCTTCCTCGCTGGCGGTGAAACCATCGAGGCTGTGGATATCACCGACCCACTGCATCCGATCAAGTTAGGCAGTCAGAAACTTCCAGCCAGCAACATCAATCCCGACTCAAGTTATGCAAAGGGCTTTCGAAAGACGGACAATGCTCATGACCTGATTTTCCGGGACGGTCATCTCTATGTGAGCTGTCAGTCCGACGACAGTTTTATGATCCTCAAGATCGACGATGAACGTATCCTGTCATTAGCCGAAAGTCGCTAAGCAGAGTTTACGAGCTTTGGGATGGGAAAGCGGTAGAGGCCGCCGTACTGGTCGCTTACGATGAGGCGCCCCTTGTCGCCCTGGCATATGGCGACCCAGAACGGAGCCATAAGCAAGAGCCCTTCGCACATCGATTACATAGTCAAAAATCAAAACCTGGGACAGAGAATAGGGTCAATGTTCAGGGACAGAGAATAGGGTCAATGTTCAGGGACAGAGAATAGGGTCAATGTTCATATTCTGAACTTCCTAGAGAAATGGGAACTAGCGAAGAACAATAGAAAATTATCAAAGGAAGCTTTCGGGAGAGGAGCAAAACAAATTGAATCATAAAATTAGTCCCTCCCTACTCATTAGGAAAATTCAAGAGATGATAGCGCTGAAGAGATTGAAAAGGGAAAATATGAAATATGAACATTGACCCTATTTCACCCCCCGAAAAGAAGTTCCCCTACTCTCCGGGTTCATTCAAACGCCCAAATCCAAAGATGCAAAAAGGATAGTTCCACACTCCTCCTCCACGTATGCCTCGCCGTAGCGATTGCAAAGGCGGGTCCTCCTACCTAACTCCTTATGGCTCTTATATTGACTGCCCGTCAAAAAAGATTTCCTTGTTTAATTTCTGCCTTCTAAAAATAACAACAGAAAAGCCATGAAGAAAAGACCCCTGGAAACCTTCGGTGTAATCGCCTTTGTGATGGTAATAAGCGCATGCACCAAACCCGCAAATACGACAACTTCTGAACCTGAGCTTGGCAGCTTCGGAATTGAACTGGATGCGCGCGACCTGTCCGTAAAACCTGGCGACGACTTTTTTATGTATGCCAGCGGTGCCTGGTATGAAGGTTTTAAGATACCGGCAGACAAAACCCGCTACGGTGCATTTACTAAATTGGCAGATCGGAGCGAGGAGCAAGTCAAAGGGATCATCGAAGGGCTGGCTAACCAACAGGAGTTGACAGGTGAAGCTAAAATGGTGGCTGGTTTTTATGCCTCTTTCATGGACGTGGAACGTATTA
>CAUZBD010000158.1:0-6070 GCA_963577795.1 Planctomycetota bacterium
ACCTAAGATGCGGCTCTTTTCGTTTTCAAAATCCAGTGTCCGCAAGGACGTGAGGGTTCGAGTCCCTCCTCCGGTACTCAGTTTCCCTGAGAAGCAACACTCAGAGCGGCCAAGTCGGAATCGGTCTGATTGAGTCATCGTTCAGGAAATGGTTTCGAAACCTTTGACGCTGAGCCGTACATGACTCCCAAATGGATACGCGACTTCATCGCTCTCGAGGTGGACATAAAAATCCAAGGTCGTCGTGCGGCTGGTGCGGGCGGTCCGTTGCAGTGCCGGTCGGGCCGGAGGAACCCATGGAAGATGTCGTGTACGGACGCGGGTGCTGGCTTGCTCGCAGATATCGCCTATCCGGAATCAAAACAGCCCCTGCCAGTGATTATCTCGGTGCACGGTGGCCGCTGGAAGGGCGGAAACAAACGGGATGCTTCCTCAATCGATGTGAGAGAGTGGGCTGGGTTCGGGTTTTTCGCCATGTCGATCGACTAGTCGACTGCACACCGGCGCCAGCCTGTTACCAGGACCTGCAATGCGCGATTCGTTACGTTCACGCGCACGCCAGGCAATACAACATTGATACGAACCGCATCTTTTTGATCGGCCAGTCTGCAGGTGGCCACTTGGTCTCTCTTGCCGCGACCCTAGGTGCCGGACCCTTTCCGCGGACCGGGGGCTGGAAAGAGGCCCCCAACGACTTTGTTGCGGCGATCAGCGTTGCGGCCAATGATGAACTGACAACGCTCAGCTGGGGCAACATCTGGACCCCGGCCACTGGCGATGCGGTCGAGGCGCGCAAATTCGCTTCGCCGGTGAATCACGTCAAAAAAGAGATGAAGCCACTGCTCATTTTACATTCGGACAATGATCAGTCTGTGCCGATCCAAAATGCGATTGGCATGGTCGAAGCGCTTACGAAGGTCGATGCCCCTGCTACCTTTCACCGCTACCCCACCGCGGGGCACATGGGGATCACCGCTGAAGTGATCGCGCGATCGTTGGAGTTCATCAAGCAGCAATCGACAGAGAATAACCCGAAAAAATCATCCGCCGTAGGGCGTTAGCCCGTTCAAGGGCCTGCTTGGGTTGATTGACTGATTTCGATGTTCACCCAAGCAAAGGCCAATTAACATCCTTTGGGTTGATTCAATTTCCAGTGTCCGCAAGGACGTGAGGGTTTGTATTCCTCCGCCGCTACGTAGTGGTCTTCAATGAGACGCTTTCTTCTCGGCAGTTTGCAATCAGAATAGAAGCCCCACCGGGGACTGGGGCAGAAAGGGAATTGACTTGCCAACTTACCAATGTAGGCCCACCACAATGGAAGTCGTTTTCATTTTTCCGGAGGCATGCTAAAAGACTTCAGTTTCAGGATTTTGTATTGGTCAGCGTTCTCTTGGATCCTGATAAAACGATCCATAGGCACGTTGTGAAAAATCTGAGTGGTGTCCGAAGTTGGCCAATAAATTTCCAGTCGTTCAATTTTATCCGCGTTGCCCAAGCCGATATATTGGCGAAGCGGATTTGCACCAAAGGACCCACCACTATTGACATGTTTGTAGATCGATCGCGTTTTCGCGCCCTCCGATATTACCACGTGAATTCTCGCACCGATGCCCGACCGATTGGATTGAGTGCCCACCAATTGGATTGCTATCCAACGATTTCCAAATCCGGGGTTGCGGTAAAGTGCATTCCCGAATTTATCCCCCAGGTAGGCCCCACCCATCTGCTCGAAAACATCCTGATCGCCATCGTTGTCAAGGTCTGCAAACGCAATGCCGTGCCCTTTTTGCAGATGACCAAACCTTCCCGCTGCTGTGATGTCCGTAAAGCTTCGACCATCACGGTTCAAATACATTGCATTTGGCGTGAGTGCTTCATAATCGGGATAACCGGTTCCCAGATAAAAATCCAGAAATCCGTCTCCATTGATGTCACCAAAGTTTGATCCCATTGGCAAAGAAAGTTTATGAACTCCAGTATCAGCCGCAACATCAGTAAACTGTCCCTCGCCATTGCCTTGAAACAGGCGAGGCGGGTTCATTGAAAATGGTTGTCCCTGGTAGCTCGAGACGACTTGAGAGACGACGCCTGATTCCCAGCGATAACTGGAGGCATAAATGTCGAGATTGCCGTCGTTGTTATAATCCCAAAACCAAGCTGGAAAACTGTCTATTGGCTGTGTGACACCGGCTTCCGATGCGACATCTGAAAAGGTGCCATCTCCATTATTGTGATAAAGGCGATTTGGGTGACCCGCATTTGAAACGTACAGATCAGGAAACCGGTCATTGTCGTAATCTCCCCAGATGACACCTTTTGTAAAGCCAAAATTTTCAACGCCGGATTCTGCTGCGATGTCGGTAAAGGTCTCATCCCCATTGTTTCTGAAAAGCTGACAGGGAAAACGTCGAGTTGGATCTGTTTGTTCGTTACCGATGTAGAGATCCAAGTCACCATCATTATCAAAATCAGCCCAAGATGCGGTTTGGGTTGGGGAATGGGATTCCCCTAACCCCGATTCAAAAGTAATGTCAATAAAGGTTCCGTCACCCAGATTTTTTAAAAGCGAGTTGGGATGTGTTCCCTTTTTCCCAAACCATCCCCCGCGTAGAACGAAGATGTCTACGAAACCGTCATTATTAAAATCAGCTTGAACCATGTTGAGTCCACCCAAAAGTCCTTCAAGGCCTGCCGCTTTCGTACATTCGGTAAATGTGCCATCCGCGTTGTTGCGGAACATGTGCATGTTGCCTTTTATATCGAAAGTCGAACTGACGATATCGAGATCCCCGTCATTGTCGAAATCGTCAACGATGGCCCCGCCCGACAAATCAACGGTATCGAGACCAAGTGCGGTTGCTACATTTTCAAAAGCTGGAAAATCAACCTCTGATTCGTCCGGAAATAGCGTAATCAGATGCGCTGCCGGTACGCCATCTGGGTGTTCCCCCAAGGTCATGTATGCAATGTTCAGTAGCCACATTGCCGTTTTGTGAAGGGAATCGTCACTACCGGGATGTTCTAAAACTTCCGTAAAGTAATGGATGGCCTTGCGGGATCCCTCTTCACGCGTGTGCAGGCCGCTGCCTTTTATAGGGTAGATACAACTCTCGGGCGTATGCTTCTCGCAGCAGTTCTGGATTTCACCGAGTCGGAGAGATGCCAAGCCAAGCTTAAATCGAACATAATTACGAAATAAGTCGGGCATGGAAGATGAATATTGTTGCATATTTTCATGCACGCCCTCCAACAACTGGATGGCCTCTTCGGCATTGCCTAAGCGAATAACCGCCTCGGCCAGTCGGACTTTTAACTTTTGTATTTCATCGGAGTTGTCTGCCGGGGAAGACTCGATTTCGCTGCGGAGTTGCTCCGCCGGACCCTCGCCTAAATAAAGGTTGTCTTTACCTTCGTGCTCTGCGATATGTTTGAGCAGGGCCTTCATTTTTTGATGGCCATCCGTTTCTATCGCGGCACCTTCTCGTGGTGCTTTATGATTCTTTTCCGAGGAAGAAGAACATCCTCCTAAGAGTGCTACAAAAAGAAGTACCCATGCGAGCGATAGGCAGCGAACCAAAAAATCATGCCGGAGACTATTCATTGGTACGGACGAAACTCGAAAATATTCAATAAAACGCATTGCACGGCGGATTGTCTTAGAAAGGATTTCTATTTTGCGGTCAATCGAATCGTATTTGTGTGATCGAGTGTGACAACCACATAGTAAACTACTAACATGATTGCGACAAACGTCACCATTTAAGACAGACCAATTTCCTCTGGTTGCTAATAGGTTTCTCGTTACCAACTGGCAGGTTAGGAATATTTCCAATGAAAAATTTGCCGCGCGATGACGTGAGTACTGCGATGATCCTGTTTTATGCTGTCGTTGATTTCGGCCAAGAGGAAGGCCGCCCCGAGTCACTTCTATCCCCATAAGATATCCCGGACCGATCATAACAACTGTATTGATTGCAGAAAGAGAGTACCATCAGGGGAAGATTCGGCTTTATTTTCCAAGTTCTCTCAATCGCATATCCTGTCGTTATGATTATTATTTTGTGTCAGCCAATGGCTTGGGGCAGGGGGAAATAAGGCACTGTATTGCTGTTTGTTGCGTGTGGTGGGAGATAGCGACTAGGATTAAAATATATTGGTATGGGTTGGGACAATCGCCCCAATATTTAATGAGTAAAGGAAATCAATTATGAAACGCGGATTGAGCGCTATTGAAATCCTAATGGGCATTGTTTTGATAGCGGTGGTGTTCTTTGTCTTTTATGGGAGTCGAAAATCAAGTGACCCGGGTATGGTCGTCGTGGACCTGCAGCAGGTCTATCAAAATCTGGGCCGCGATCTTACCGACGCGCAGGAAATGCGAAAAGAACAATCGGCTCTAGAGGCAAGACATCAAAGTCTCCTCAAGAACTTAGAGGAATCAATATTCGCTAAGAAAAAAGAGTTTGGTGAGAACCCCACTGAGGAGCAAAGTAAATTACTTGCTGCAATACAACAGGATGCGATGTTGAAAGTGAATCAAGAAATGGGAAACAATCGCGCCTCTTTGCAGAAGTACCAGACGGATTTAATCACAGAGTTCCGCAAAGAAGTAAAAGCGGTAGTTGATGTGATTATGAAAGAACACAACGTGAACATCGTTATGATTGCTGATCCTGCAGTACTTAGTGTGGCATCTTCCCGTAATATTACAAATGAAGTGACTGAGGCAATGCAGTTGCAGTCGCAATAGTTTCGATGTCTGCTTAAGCAAACATCCATCCCCCGTGTCCTGGTGTTTGTGGGTCAGCCCGCTACGCCTGCTCGTTAAAACACACCCATGTCCAGTCAAGAACCTACTGCCGAAGCCTCAGTAAGTGTCCAGCACACTGCGATTTGAAAAAACTATTCTTTGTGCTGATTATCTGCGAGGTTTTTTTTGGATTCCTAGAACTCGTACTTTGGATTCCTAGAACTCGTACTTTGGATTTCGGGTGCTGAAACGCAGATTAAAAAAGACGACCCCTTCCGGGGATTCTCCTCTCTGGTCAAAGTGTTTGAGCGGGAGGATGACCGCTACAAGACGCGATACGTTTCCTTGCATCGCACTTTCACGGATCAGTCCTTTCGGGCAGAGAAGCCCGACAATGGATTTCGCATCTTTTCTCTGGGTGGCTCAAGTTCTTACGGTTACCCCTAGGGAGATGAGGTTGCCTTTACGGAAATCCTGGGCGAGTTGATTGCCGAAGAGCATCCTGGTCTCGAGGCAGCGGTACGAGAACAGATGCATGAGTGGTACGGTTCACAAGTGTCCGCCTGGAAACATCTTCGAACCTATCGGATCACGGAGGCACTACCAAATCAAATAACCGGCCAACAGCCTCTTTTTCACCAGGGGAAGAGCAGACCGGGACTCTATCTCTGCGGCGATTTTTGCCTGCAGGGATCCCTCAATGCGGCCATGTATTCGGGCCGGTCCACAGCAGAAGAAATAGCCCGCGATCTTGCCCCAATATTGGTGTGACAGGCATCGTTGCCGGAGCTAGAATAAGAAGTGTTTCCACTCCCTTTTTTCTTTGCCACAGATAATGGAAGAAAAACCTTCAAAGAAAGTTAGGTCGGTTATCGCAAGACTTGCCCAAGCGAGATGGTGGCTCTTTCTGGGGTTATTTCTGTTTTGTATTGGAATTTTTTTATTCGATTGGAGTTCTTTTTATTCCTTGCTCATGCCTGATAGTCAGCCGGTATCAAAGCAACCTCCAACAGAGATTTTTAAAACTGCTTCAAAACACCGTCCCCAAGAAGTTTTAAACGACGGTTATGTGTCTTCTCAGTCGTGTGTGGACTGCCATCCAAATCAGCATGCAAGCTGGCACGCGTCCTATCATCGGACGATGACACAAGTGGCAACCCCCGAGACAGTGATCGGCCGCTTTGACGGCAGTCAGGTAAAAGTCGGCGCGTTGCAGGCAGAATTCGATCGTCGTGGAGATGAATTTTGGGTCAAAATGTTTCCTGTAGCGGGAAAGGAAATTGAGCAACCCGTTGTGATGACCACCGGGTCGCATCATCA
>CAUZBD010000159.1:0-6055 GCA_963577795.1 Planctomycetota bacterium
TTGTGGCCTTTGATTCGGGGTGCGAGGAAGGATTTTCAGATCCCGTTGTGCTTTTAGTTGATTGCGAGGATGCCATAGGAGCGCCCGTCGCGCGCAGCTGGGAAGGGAATGATGCCGTTGATGCGGCAATCATGGAAAATGCCGATGATGCCGAAGACCAGGAAAACTTTCCCACCACAATCTTAATCAGAGTAGTGTCTTTCGCTGATGGTCAGCAAGAGTTACCGAAGTGGTTTCCCTATCTACAGGATGCCTTTTCTCATGGTCCTCCTAGGGATGGGTTCTATGTGGTTGCGATCACTTTTGGGGGAGCCGGCACCTTTACAGTTCCTTTGAATGCCCGTCCCCTCTGACCCGCAAAGCAGATCTTCTGCGGCTCCGCCTCCGTGTCCCAGAGCGACCTTCTTTTCGCTTGTGTGTGTGTGTGTTTAAGAGCCCTAAATTGCATGGTGGGGCGTTGTGAAAACAGGCCCCGCAAGGTATATTTCTGAGAGTGAAAAAGTAAGTTTTTCCCGGGGAAAAAGCGGCGCCTAAGGGCCCGTTTTCCAGAGTTCCTTTTCTATTTGCCGAAGTGGTGTAAGAGGGTTGTTTCTTGGCTAAAGATTCTAAAGATGCTGCGGGCGATCCAGCAGGTAATGGCATCCCTGCGGGTAGTATTATCGATATTCCTATTGAGGAAGAGTTGAAAAATAGTTACCTGACCTATGCAATGAGCGTTATTGTAAGCAGGGCGCTTCCTGATGTTCGTGATGGGCTCAAGCCGTCGCAGCGAAGAATTCTTGTTGCCATGAACGACTTGAATCTCACGCCGGGATCTTCTCGGATAAAGTGTGCGAAGATTTCTGGCGATACGAGTGGAAATTATCATCCACATGGTGAAAGTGTTATCTATCCGACGCTCGTACGCATGGCGCAAGAATGGAATATGCGCTATGTACTCGTGGATAAGCAGGGAAATTTTGGGTCGATCGCTGGATTGCCACCCGCTGCGATGCGTTACACTGAGGCGCGCATGGCTCCCCCAGCGGCGCTCATGCTTGATGACTTAAGTCTTGACACAGTTGATTTTCTCCCTACCTACGACGAGCGGCGAACGGAACCGACTGTTTTACCTTCCAAATTTCCCAATTTATTGGTTAATGGGGCAAACGGAATTGCGGTTGGCTACACCACGTCCATTCCTCCACATAATTTATCTGAGGTTTGTGATGCGATAACCGCGGTCATTAATAATCCTGATATTTCCGCCGATCAGTTATTGGAAATTTGCCCTGGGCCTGATTTTCCTACTGGGGGAATTGTGTGTGGACGAAGTGGTGTCCGAAAAGGGTACCATACTGGGCGTAGTACGATTACGTTACGTGCCCGGGCAGATATTGAAGAATTTAAAAAGGGTCGTTTCCGAATTATCATTCGTGAAATACCGTATCAGCAGGCGCGCGATCGAATTGAGGAGAGTATTGCTTCCTTGGTTCAAGGAGGACGCATTGATGGTATTTCTGCGGTGCGTAATGAGAGTGATCTGAAAGAGCCCGTACGGTTAATTATTGAGGTAAAGCGCAGTGCTGATGCAGAGGTCGTTTTAAATCAACTCTATCAATACTCTCAGTTGCAGGTCACTTTTTCTGTAAATTTACTTGTGTTGGTGGATGGCAAACCCTGTCCATTACCATTTAAGCGTCTGGTTGAGGAGTTTATTCGCCATCGTCTGACTGTCATTCGTCGACGCACTCAATTTTTACTTGCGAAAGCCCGAGGCCGGAAGCATACGGTGGAGGGTTTATTGCTTGCGCATGCCAATCTTGATGAGGTGGTGCGTGTGATTCGGAGTAGTTCTACGCAGACAGAGGCGAAAGAGCGGTTGATGCAAATTGAGTGTCCCGGTTCGCTTCTCAAGCGGGCACTTGGTGACGAGGGATTTTCCGTTTTCCAGCAAGAGCATGGTGTGGCGGAAAACTATACCCTCACCCCAGTTCAGGCAGATGCCATTTTGAAAATGACCCTTGGTCAGTTGGTGAATTTGGAACAAGAGCGACTCGGAAACGAATACGCAAAGCTTCTTGAGAATATCGCGGATTATCTAACGATCCTCTCTGATGAGAAACATATTCTTAAAATAATTTGTGCAGATTTGCTCGAGTTAAAGCGTAAATATGGGGAACCTCGGCGAACGGAAATTTCGGGTAACGAAATCGGAAATGTTGATCTAGAGGATCTGATTACTGAGGAAACGATGGTTGTTTCCATTAGTCATAGTGGTCGTATTAAGCGAACCCCAGCGAGTGTGTATCGATCGCAGCGACGAGGTGGCAAGGGTCTCCGAGGAGCTCGGACGCAAGAAGAGGATCCGATAGAGCATCTTTTTGTTGCCAGCACGCATGCTTATTTGCTCTTTTTCAGTAATCGAGGACGTGTCTACTGGCAGAAGGTTTATGATCTTCCTGAATTAAGTCGAGATAGTCGTGGGCGTGCGGTTGTTAATCTTTTAAACTTGGCACCTGGTGAGCGAATTGCCGATTGTCGTCCTGTGCGGGATTTTGATCGTCCTGGACATTTTTTAATGATGGCAACTGCTGGAGGTCTGATAAAGAAAACAAAGCTTGAGGCTTACAGTCGGCCGAGGCAGGGTGGGATCATTGCTATTAAGCTTCGAGAGGGTGATGAATTAGTAGATGTCGTAATCACAAAACCAAATGATGAGGTTGTGCTTTCCACCGCAAATGGGATGGCAATCCGTTTCAAGGAATCCGATGCGCGGCCGATGGGCAGAAACTCCAGTGGCGTTCGAGGTGTCTCTCTGGCTGAAGGTGATCGTTTGGTTGGGATGGTTGTTGCGCAGCCGGAAGCTACGCTTTTAACAGCCTGTGCAAACGGTTATGGAAAGCGAACCCTGTTTGGGCCTGGAGAAAATGTCGGCTCTGATTCTGCTGAAAAGGACGTCGAGGAGGGCGGGTCGACGAGTCGTTATCGAACTCAGCGAAGAGGAGGAAAGGGGGTTCGGGACATCAAAACAACTAAACGTAATGGTCCCGCAATCGGTATCACGCGAGTGACCGATGTGGATGAGGTTATGATCATGACGGCCCGAGGTAAAATCCAACGGATTGAGGTAAGTGATATCAATGTTATTGGTAGGAACACGCAAGGAGTCCGCATTATGTCTATTGATTCGGATGATGCGTTGGTTGCGGTCGTTCGAGTGCCACGCGAGGAAAATGGTGGGGTTGCGGAAGGGGAAACTCCTTCGATGGAAACAGCTCCTGAAAAAGTCTCCTCGGATGCAGAAAACGTGGCTGATTCTCCAGCAGATTCAGAGGGGTAGAGTGATTGAGCGGTTTCTGAACCGCTGTTAACAGGGTCGGAAAATGCCCTCTGCGGCCTGTCAACCGGATAGAATCCCAAATACATCGCAATGTGAAAGGAGTTTTATGTGACCCGCTCTGCGCTCATTACGGGAATCACTGGCCAGGATGGAAGCTATCTGGCGGAACTTCTTTTAAGTAAAGACTACCAGGTTCATGGCGTCGTGCGTCGCTCAAGTCGAGAAAGAATGGAACGTCTCGAAAAGATTGTTCCTCAAATAACACTCCACGAGGGAGATCTAACTGATTCGGGATCGATCTTACGTATTCTACAAAAATCTGATCCTGTAGAAGTTTATAATTTAGCGGCACAATCTTTTGTGCCTTCAAGCTGGACGCAGCCCATTTTGACCAGTGATGTGACTGGATTAGGTGTCACGCGAATGCTTGAGGTATTGCGGCAGCACAATCCAAATATCCGATTCTTTCAAGCAAGTAGTTCTGAGATTTTTGGCCAGGCAACGGATGAATCACAATCTGAGCAAACAGCGATCCGTCCCCGCAGTCCCTACGGCGTTGCAAAAGCATATGGACATTTCATTACCATTAATTACAGGGAAAGCTACGACCTCTTTGCTGTGAGTGGGATTCTCTTTAATCATGAATCGCCGCGACGAGGGGGCGAATTTGTCAGTCGAAAAATTTCCCGGGCAGCTGCGCTTATTAAATTGGGCCGGCAAGAAAAGGTGTTCCTTGGAAATATTAATGCGGAGCGCGACTGGGGGCATGCAAGTGATTATGTTAAGGCAATGTGGTTAATGCTCGGTCAGAAAACACCAAAAGATTATGTGGTCGCAACAGGCAAAAAATCTACCGTGCGAGATTTTGCCAAGATTGCTTTTGATTGTGTTGATCTTGATTGGGAAAAATACGTCGAAATTGATTCGGCGCTTTATCGCCCGGCAGAAGTCGATGCATTATGTGGCGATGCATCGCTTATCCGGGAGGAATTGGGCTGGCAGCCTACCATTACGCTTGAGGCGTTAATTCGGGAAATGGTGGAGAGTGATTTAAAAAATCTCCGTGGTTAGGTAGTTTAGGTATTCGGTTTCTAAAGGTTTTGAGTCACCTGGAAAGCTTTGCCACCGAACAGTTATTATACGCAGCATGTATTTAGGTATCTCTGAACAGTGAGAATTGTTTTATGAAAATTGCCGTTATTGGGACTGGGTATGTTGGCTTGGTGACCGGAACTTGCTTTGCCGAAAGCGGCAACGATGTTGTTTGCGTCGATATTGATCAAACGAAGATCGAAAGACTGCGTAATGGTGAGGTGCCTATTTATGAACCAGGTTTAGGTGAACTCATTGAACGTAATATCGCGTCTGGGCGCCTTCAATTTACGACTGCCGTTTCGGTGGCAGTGCCCCCGGCGCAATTGGTTTATCTCGCTGTAGGGACTCCGATGTCAGAGTCCGGCGCCGCCGATCTTTCGGCTCTATGGGCTGTGGTGGATTCTATCGCTCCTTATTTAAATGAAAATGCGATTGCTGTGACTAAAAGTACGGTTCCAGTTGGTACAAATGCGCAAATTTTTGCAAGGTTAAAACAAAACACAGGTCGCGAGTGTCGGGTGGCGAGTAATCCGGAGTTTCTCAAAGAGGGTGCCGCGATTGATGATTTTATGAAGCCGGATCGCGTGGTAGTAGGTGTGCGATCAGCGGAGGATGGTGAAATCCTCCGCCGCTTGTATGCGCCATTTTTGCGTACGGAAAAACCGTTCTTGACGATGTCGCCCGAAAGCGCAGAAATGACAAAATATGTTGCGAACGCGTTGTTGGCGACAAAAATAAGTTTTATTAATGAGATGTCGGGAATTTGTTCGGCAATGGATGCAAATATTGATGATGTGCGACGTGGAATCGGTCACGACAGCCGAATTGGATTTTCTTTTCTTTTTCCAGGCGTTGGCTATGGGGGGAGTTGTTTTCCGAAGGATGTGCGTGCACTTGATTATTTAGCCAAAAGTCAAAATATCGATGCGCAAATATTGCAAGCGGTGGATGCCGTGAATGGTGTGCAAAAAACACTTGTGCCGCGCTTGATGAAAAAACACTTTGATAACCAGTTGGAAGGCAAAAAAATCGGTGTTTGGGGTTTGGCATTTAAACCCAAAACGGATGATATCCGAGAAGCACCAGCGCTAGTGCTCATCGACCATTTACTCGACGCGGGTTGTGAAATCGTCGTACATGACCCCGAAGCGATGGGCAACGTATGCGAACTTTATGGTGACCGCCTAACGTATTGTGACCGTTTATTAGATGTGCTCAACGGTGTAGATGCACTTGCGATCATGACTGAATGGGGTGAATTTCGCGGGCCTGATTTTGCAGAAATGAAATCCCGCATGAAACAGGCTGTTGTGTTTGATGGTCGTAATATATTTAATAGCGAACAGATGCGTTCCGCTGGGTTTACCTACTATTCTATTGGCCGACCAGCGGTTTGCCCGTCCTCTGACGGTTGATTTCCCTGGTGACTGGTAATCTCGTGCTTTTATAGTTTACTCTGCACTTCGCGGAGGATGTCTGAGGGTTTACGAATCAACCATTTCAGCAATGCTGGGAGAAATAAGAGATCGCCAATCAGTGCACCACCAATAGTCGCACAAGCCATCATCGAAAACATTCGGTGTGTTGGGAGAGGACTGATAAGCACCGTAGCAAATCCCGTGATCAAAATAATTGTGG
>CAUZBD010000160.1:0-6030 GCA_963577795.1 Planctomycetota bacterium
GAGTGCGGGGATGAAGGCGTCTGGCATTGCTTCCAGATTGCTCTCGGCCAACGCATCAATGATAAGCATTTTTGTTTCCCGCGATGTCGCCTCATTTGTCAGAGTGGCAGTCATCAGGGGCTGGATATCCGAATCCCCCGCAAAGGTAATGAGGACCGCCTTGGCCAAAGCCCGGTTTTCTTCCCCCAGATCGGGGTCGTCAAGCCAGCTTGCGACAACCTCGGCAATCCGCTGCGCCCATTCTTTATGTCGGGTGATTACCTCGATAGCTGTGGTTCTCAATAGCGGATCGGTCGTGTCTAGCAGCGGGATCACTGCGGTGTGGTCCAACGGGCTATTGGCCATTTGATCAAGTGCAATCAGCGCTGCTTTCTGAACGCGTGGATTCTCACTCGCAAGTCCAGTCAGGGTGGCTTCAGAGTTACCGATTTGGATCAGCGCATAGGTCTGTGCATGCATCAGATAGTCATCGTTGTCCTCCAGGGCAATACCCTCAAGCAGCGCTGTAACCATCGGAGAAGTTTCACTCGCGTTTTCGCGCGGCATTTTTCCAAGCGCGGTTGCTGCTGCGCGTCGCACTGGCGGCTCATCCTCGCGGAGCATTTGACAAAGTTTGACGATAGCTGGCTGATCAGCGAGAACTCCGAGACTGCGGACAGCGGCCTGTCGTATCGTCGGGTCACTGTCGGCAAGCCCACGGCGAAGTGCTTCGCGGGCCGCCTCGCTGCCAATACGGGACAGCGTCCAGACGGCATTTCTTCGGGCCTGACTACTCCGTAGCTGAGCCTGTTCTTGTGCGACGACCACCGATGCTAAGGTATCGACAGCTGCATCCCCGCGGCGGGCCAGGGTATCGATCGCCCGATCGCGGACCGCTGGACGCGGGTCGTCGAGCCAACCCGCCATTTCTCCGCTGGTTGCTTTTTCCCAGTCGAGTTTGTTCCCGCGGGGATCCTCTATTTTTTTCATCCCCTTTTGTCGCAATCGATATATTGCGCCATAAATATTGGGTTTCGCAATTTTGGAGGTGGGGCAGCCGTAGTACAGCCAGCCCCCGGTGTCGATCATTAACAGGCTTCCATCGGCATCTTCAAAAATATCGGTGGGATGAAAATCGATCTCGCTGCTTGTGATCCAGGGCTCGTCCCGCGTGGGAAGGAACGAGGCGCCATTGCGTTCCAATTCAACACGCATCACCTGGTGTGTATCAAACTGGCAGGCAAAGATGTTGTTATGATACTCCTTGGAGAGTCCTTTGCCGCGATATCGCATAAGACCCGCAGGTGCCACTTGACCCCAGCGGCAAACGGCCGGAAGGGGATGCCCGGTCTGCGGTAGCAGCGGCTTCCCCCAGACCTGCTTCGACAGACACCCATCGACCCAGTGCATCAGCGCATCGTGCCGCCCTCCCTCGTTGTCGAAGATTGCCACAGTCGTAAACAATTCGCCGGCCGGCGTGAACATGACTTCTACCGGATTGATCGTTCCCTGGCCGAAAACTTGCAAATCGGTCCCGTCCGCCCGGCAGGAAAAAACACCGGCGGCGGAGCTGGCTCCTAATTTGCGACCACCTGCATCTTCCAGATCGTAGCCAAACGCGCCACCAGTGAAATAAATTCTTCCACAGGGACCGAGGTAGGGTCCGGTGAGATTCGGATTCCCATTGAAGTCAAATTTACCGACCAGTTTTTCGCGTTTGTCAGCAACACCATCGTCGTCGGTATCTTCCAGACGCCAGAGGTAGGGTGCCGAGATAACGTAAAGTGCTCCGTCGTGCCAAAGCGCACCTTCAGGCATAACCATGTCGTCAGCAAAAATGGTGCTCTTATCAAATTTCCCATCGCCATCGGTATCCTCCAGCATACGGATAAACCGATTTCTCGATTCGAGGAGTTCTTCTTTGCGCAAGTTTGCTCCATCTGTTTCAGCGACGAAAAGACGTCCTCGATCGTCAAACGCAGCCAGCATCGGATGTTTTACCAACGGCGGACCGGCGACCATTTCAATCGTGTAGCCATCCGGAATTTTCATTTCCGGGGGTTGGAAATCCGATTCTGTTTTATTGCAAAGACCGACCGATCCATGGAGATAAAACGCGAGCCCAAATAGAAGAAAAGTTATGGCCCGGTGGCAATATGGCCCCGAAAGAGAAGACACGGATTGAAGCTGAACGAGCATAAATCTTTTCTCCACGAACTGAACTGCCGGTGTGGTTTCGATCTGCGGTATTACCAAAGCGGTGGGGAGGCGGTGAAAAGCAGCTAAAACGTTTGCTGCGCTTTAAAACACCTCTACGGGCATTGTAACCTTCATCCGTTCTTTTTTCATGCGGGGAAAGGGAGGCAATTTATCGACGACTTTTCATTTCGCCCACCCGCATATTTCGAAAGCGTAGATTTGTGGTCGGATCGTGTCCCTGAAGGATAATCGTTCCCGCCTTGAGGCGACGCCCACGTCGTGGATTCGGGTCTGATGATCGACGGTCGGTCCAGTCCGTGACTTGGAACCCATTGACCCACACTGCCATGTGGGGTCCGGCACAAATGATTGTTTTGGTGAACCACATTCGATCATCCGCCAGTACACGCCTCGCTGTTTGCCGACGAAAGATTGCTCCGGTACCCGCATTGCTCGGTCGACTGCGATCACCTTTTTCAAAACCGTTGTGAATTTGACTCTCATAACCGTTGGAAAAATCGCCGGGAATGCTTCGAAAAAATATCCCCGAATTTAAGGCATCGCCATCGACAAAAACCTCTGTCTGCAAAACAAAATCGCCAAAGGTAGCCTCGGTTTCCAATTGTCCGGGCCCGCTCAAAATCTGAAGGTCCCCTGCCGGGTTAACCAAAAATCGACTTTCTTTTCCTGGAAAGGTGCGCCATCCGGTCAGGTCCTTGCCATTAAAAAGAGGGGCGAGGCCCAAAGGTCTTAACTTGATATTGCGAAACGCAACAGAGCCCTCATTGTATTGGAGGCCGATATACCCTCTGCCAAGCGGCTGGAGATCTTTCCAGTCGAGGACTGGTTTTCCATCGAGGCGGACCAAAAAGTTCCCCCCCGTTGCAACGATATGGTAGGTATGCCACCGGTTGTCGGCGAGAGAAACTTTTCCCTGTTTGCGGCCCACCAGGCTACCTGTGGGAAACGGACTCTGCGTGCTGCTGGCAATATTCAGTTCGTAACAGCCCGACGTTGGCCCGGGAGGCTTGGGACTCGTGCGCAAGAAAATCCCACTGTTCGTGTCGGGACCCGCTTTAAAATCACACCGCAGTTCAAAATCGGAGAATTGTGTCGTCGTGTGCAGAAGACCCACGTCGCCTTGGACTGCCTGGATGGTGCCATCGGCAACACGCCAATCGACTTCACTCGACGCTTTCCAGCCGAAGAGTGTCTCCCCATCAAAAAGCAGCAGCCAGCCGTCGGCCAACTCAGTCGCCGTGAGTTGGTTTTGAGGGACTTGTGGCCTGGTCTTCTTTTCTGACGCCTCAACAAGCGGACCGCCGAGCAAACAGACCATGGAGAGGAAGGAAAGATATTGGCGCACGGGAAGTCCTCAGGTGTTCTTTATGCTTACGAATTGGTTTCTTCTGCGGCACGAATTTCCAGATGCACCGAACCCCGCTGCGGATCGGGATCCTGAGTGGCAGGAAGCAGAATTTCAAGCTGATTGGACGCTCGGAGTAAGTGGGTGATTTCAAAGGCGGCATATCCGTCAGCCGTCCCTAACCGGGTTTCATTGCACCGCATCTCGGCCGGAGGTTTTTGCCCGTCGATCACCACCCAGACTGCCTTGGTTGGGTCGATTCCTGTCGGTGTGTGGAAAGTCCGGCAATACGCGATGCCAGCATCGCTCGAATGCTTTTTCCAGGGATCGCGCAAGCGAATCGTGTGGAGTGGTTCCATGGTGCGATTTTTTTATCCGCCGCCTATACGGAGGGTCAAATAGATCCGGAAGCCCATATAGAGACAAAAGCAGACAATCATCAAACTGCCGCTCCTCCGGCCGATCCGTCCCCGGTAGACTGAGAACCCGAAAAAACCGATCGATGCAACGAGCACCGCAGCGTAGTCCAGTTTGGTCGTCCAGTCGGCGCTCAACTGAACCGTGCCTGCGCTAGAGCCCGCCCAAGCGGCCAGCAGCGTTCCTGAGAGTACAACCAGGATGTTGGCAATATTGCTCCCGAGCAGGTTCCCGACCGCAATCTCGTGTTCTCCGCGGCGGGCAGCAATGATACTCGCGATCGCATCAGGAATCGAAGTCCCGGCTGCCACGATCGTGAGTCCCACGAGTGCAGAATCAATTTGGAGTTTCGCGGCAATCGCGATAGCGCCCTCCAGGACGAGATGCCCACCGCCGTAAAGGAAGACCGCGCCCAAGAGGAAGAGAAGACTACTCCAGGCGAGATGCGGGTGGTTTTGTTCGATCGGGTCAGGCGTCTGATTTTTAAATCGGTGCCCGATCGTCAAGACGTATGCAATGACGCCGGCACCCAAAAGGAATACCGACCACAGTGGCAGATGGCCGTGTGCGAGGAGGATTCCGAGGGGAATCATCGCCGAGAGGACCAGGGCCCAGAGATCGAAGGAAAAAGTGCGCCATGCAATGGTTATTCCACCGAGTATGCCGCAGAGTCCGAATCCCACCAGAAGATTGGTCAGATTGCTCCCCGAGACGTTTGCGAGCGCAAAACGCGTTTCGCCCTGGTAGGCGGCGATCAAGTTAATAATCAGTTCCGGAGCACTCGTTCCGAATGCAACCAGGGAAAGACCCACAATGGCCTTGGGGATTTTGAGGGCAACCGCTATTTCCGCGGCACCTTTGACGAGCCAGTGCGCCCCTGCCAGAAGCAGCCCACAACCTGCGAGAAGCAAACAGATATTCCAGATCATCGACTGCTACCACCAGATTCATTTATGGGATTCAATTGATTCGCAGCCATCATAGAATCTGCCAGTATCGCGTGACAACGGGAACTCCCTAGCCCTACCATTTGCCGTCCTATGCCATACGAGGCCATACGAGGCCATACGAGAAAAGAGCGTGGTTACTCTGCGGAGGGATCTTGCCACGCATCGTCCCGACTGAAAAACATGACGTGCTGCCAGGGGAGGCCATCAAATTGTTCGACTAACTTAAAACCATTGGGGATGAGTTCCTTGAGAATCTGTCGCTTGCTCATTTTGTGCAGTGGCTTGATGGGCACGAGCGGATCCTCCTCCCGGAATTCCACGAGAGCCAGCCGACCCTTTTTGGAAAGTGATTTACGGATAGCCTTGAGCATTTTTTCAGGATGTGAAAACTCGTGATAAGCATCCACACAAAAGACCAGGTCCACTTGTCCTGCAGGAAGTTTGGGATCGCTAAGGGTTCCGAGTACCGGTTCGATATTCTTCAACTTCGAAACGCGGGCCCTTTCGCGGAGCATCCGTAGCATTTCGGGTTGGATATCGACACCAAGCACTTTCCCTTGAGGAACAAGCTTTGCAATTTTGAGCACGTAAAAACCGTTGCCGCACCCCAAATCGCATACGACGTCGTTTGGTTTGAGCTTCAACGCTTTGAGGAGCGTGCTGCATTCTTCCTCGCGTTCACGCGATTCGCGTACCAGCCAAGGCGCACCGGTGAAGTGCATCGTGACTGCAATGGTGCGACCCATGTAGTGGGTCCGCCCTGTATTTGCCTCCTCTTTTTTCTGATCGTCCTCGCGTGGATTTTCCTTTCCATCACTTGCCCCGAACCATGGAGGAAAGCAGAGAGCCAAGATAAACACCAACCAAAAAGACCATCGCAGCATCGAAAATCCTCCGCATCGTTTCTAGAAAAACCTCACCCGCTTCATTGGGATCGCTATGGTATTCTAATAAGACTACGGTTCGACCGGGAGGACCGAGTCAATGCGTTAAGGACGGATATGGAGGCTGCTTTGCGAATGTGGACTTATCTCTTTCGATCGCTCCGCTTACGCTGCCCCCGATGTGGAAGGGGAAGAATTTTCCGCACCTTCTTCAAGATGTTTGACCATTGCGTTT
>CAUZBD010000161.1:0-6029 GCA_963577795.1 Planctomycetota bacterium
TTACTCACCATCAGCGTAGCCGGTTTGACTGCTACGTCGCCATTGAGCAGCGCAAGAACACGTGTGTGTCCCTTGACTTGATCGCCGAGCAAAGTGGCGAACGCCTGTCCCACCGGACCATCCATCTCGCCGATGACCAACTCCGGTTCCGCGGCCGTTGGTTTGGTCCTGCCACGTACCAGTGCTTCGCCCACTCGAATCCCAATACGCTCACTCATAATTCGCTTCCTTTCGGCTGCGGTGATAAAATCGACGAGGTTAAAAATAAGATGTCGCTTTGCAGGCGGATTGTAAAGGAACACGTTTGCGCTGAACAGCGGACACAGCTATGGGTCCAGCAGACGGGCGAAATCAGCTTCCGAAAGGATGTTGATACCCAATTCTTTCGCCTTATCCAGTTTGCTCCCCGCGTTTTCACCTGCGATGAGGAAATCCGTTTTTTTTGAGAGACTGGATGTGGCGTGCCCCCCTTGTCGAGAAATTAAATCGTGCATTTGATCCCGCGTGTATTGCTGAAGACTACCAGTGACCACGAAGGTTTTGCCTAAGAGCGTTGTTCCACCCGCTGACTCACCCTGCTCTGCCTCGAGTTTGACGCCTACTGCTGAAAGATCATCAAGAATCTTTTTGCCGTGGGGTGAATGTAAAAAGTCATACACGCTGCGGGCAATAATTTCACCAATTTCGTCCACTTTTTCCAGTTCTTCGACGGAACACGCACGCACCGCATCGATGGTACCGAATTTTTTTGCCAGCACCAGAGCGACGTTTCTTCCGACGTGGCGAATCGAGAGAGCATTGAGTAAGCGGGCTAACCCACGCTCTCGACTGGCACTGATTTGCGCCAGTAAATTTTCAGCTGATTTTTTACCCATCCGTTCCAGCGCGATCAGTTCACTTTCTTCGAGTCGATAGAGATCACCGTAGGTCGAGACTAGGTTTTGCCCAATCAACTGGTCAATGAGCGCCTCGCCGAGTCCTTCAATCTGCATTGCGTTGCGACCGGAAAAATAACGAAGCCGTTCTTTCCACTGGGCTGGACAGTTGAAATTTGGACAGCGAATGTAAACACCCCCTTCATCCTTGCGAAGTGGAGTTCCGCATTCGGGACATTGTGTGGGAAAACGATATTTGGCTGGTTTTCCTTTTCTTTTATGTAACTCGACGCGTACGATATGGGGGATGATTTTCCCCGCTTTTTCAACCACAACCGTATCGCCTGGGCGAATATCTTTCCGCTCGATTTCTTCTGCATTGTGGAGGCTTGCGCGACTCACGGTTGTTCCGGCTAATTCGACCGGTTCCAATTCTGCTACCGGTGTCACTGTTCCTGTTTTTCCAACCTGAACTCGTATTTTGTTGAGCTGTGTGACTGCTTCATATTTTTCAAACTTATAGGCGATCAGCCAGCGTGGGCTTTTGGCAGTACTTCCAAGTCGCTCGCGCTGGTCGAAGCGATTGACCTTAATGACCAGTCCATCAACCTCGAAATCAAGTGCGTGAAGTGTTTCGACTAAGTGATCACAGTGTACGATTACCTGATCGATGGTATCGAAACACTCCACATAAGGAGTTGCTGGTAAACCGAAAGTTTTTAACTCCGCCAAGAATTCCATGTGCGTCTTTGCCTGCAGTTTGTCTGTTTCGCCAACACCATGGCAGAACATGTGCAAAGGCCGCTGAGCACACTTACGAGGATCGAGCAAACGAATGCTGCCGGCAGTGACATTTCGCGTATTTGCAAAGACGGTCTCCCCCTGCTGCTCTTGTCGACGGTTGAGTTCGACCAAATCCGGATTTTTCATATATATTTCACCACGTACTTCGAGCAATATTGGGGTAGAACCGCCGGCGAGTCGCAACGGTACATCCTTCACAGTGCGGATATTGTGCGTGATATCATCTCCTACGATCCCATTTCCTCGGGTCAGCGCCTGCGCGAGTGCGCCCCGCTCATAGATGACGGTTGCGGCCACACCGTCGATTTTGAGTTCAACGACCCATTCGATCGGTTCATCGGGAAGAAGCTTTGCGATGCGGTCGGCATATTTGCGAACGTCTTCGACACTGTAGGTGTTATCGATCGAAAGCATGGGTAGGCGATGCTCAACCGATTGTAGATTTTCGACCGGTTGTTCACCGACCCGCTGAGTTGGACTTTCGGGAGTTTGTAGGTCGGGATGTTCCGCTTCGATCTGACGTAGTCGTTCGATGAGTTGATCGTAGTCAAGATCCGAAATTTCCGGTGTAGCTTCGACAAAATATTTGCGGTCGTGATGACGAATTTCGTCGCGGAGATTTTCGACTTCTTGTGCGGTAGGTTTTTCCATCGAACGAATGTAATTTCAAGTATTTTGAACAAAAGAACGATTGAATCCGCGTTTATTATTTTCGAGTCTGTTCGCACTCTGGCAATGTGTTCACTGGAGTGCCTTCAGGAATATGGGGAACCAGGCAAAGGAAAGTTAATGCCGCGGTACCCGTATTACGAAACTGATGGACCTCGTCAGGACGAACATAGATAAAATCACCGGTTGCAATCGGATGCTCATGGTCTCCTTCCAGCACAACGCCATCGCCCGACAGCACATAGACCTCATGCTCGTAGGGGTGACTGTGTCTGGGTGTGTAGCCTTCTGGTTCCACAATAAATTGTCGCATTGCAAAGTTTGGCGCACCATCGGTTTCGTTGATCAACCACCTTACGCTGCATCCGGTAGCGCCGTCCATAACGACGGATTGGGATTCTATTTGTGTTGATCGATCGACTTTCATAGTTCGGTTCCTTTTTGTGATTGAGTCGTGATGCGCACTGCTGGCTCTCTATCTTCGCTGGCCTGCTCGACCGTTTTCGATCGACGGATACCTATTTCGTCGGTACCAATCGCTGCTACCGTGAGCAATCCAAGCAGTAAGACTTCGATCGAGAGCAACCAATCTCCATAGTGGTCCATGAATCCCAGTAATCCCGTTTGCGTGAGCGCCGGTTCTGAACGATCTATCCCACGAATTGCCATCACCCCATAGCTGGATGCACTAAGGACAAAGGCAATCCCTACCAGTATCAGCAAGGCATAAAATGGATTCCTTGTTCTGGTTTTCATTTCCGTGATTATAACAAAAGAGCAATACCATGAGGCAGATCGTTTGCCCTCCCCCAAGAGGTATCACTCGTAAAAACCACCAGTGGCCGATAGGATAAGAGATTCCACTAATCTGAATAAAGGGCGGGGGAGCAAACGTGTCAATGCAGGCAATTAAATTGCGTGGCGTTGAGGTCCACAACCTGCAAAAGATCAATCTCGATTTGCCACTCTGCCAGATGATTGTTTTCTGTGGTGTTTCAGGGAGTGGAAAAACAAGTCTGGCGATCGATACACTTTATGCCGAAGGCCAGAGACGGTACATCGAGAGCTTTTCGCCCTACACAAGGCAATTTCTGGAACAGCTCCCCCAACCCGCCGCAGAAAAAATAGAAGGGATTCCGGCATCCATTGCAGTCACACCCAGGCAGGCCAGTCGATCCAATCGGGTGACTGTGGCCACCGCCACCGAAATTGCACAGCATCTGCAATTGCTCTTTGCCAAAGCGGGTAAAACCCAGTGCAGCGAATGCGGCCGTCCGGTCGCGATCGATAATCCCGAGAGTGTGGCCGATTGGGCAACTCAACAAGCACCGGGTTCGCGGTTGCTGGTGACTTTTTCCTCGCAGGCCGACGCAGATCGACCACCAGAAGCGTGGGTGGCACAACTCCGGCAAGAAGGTTTTCTACGGGCCATTGATGGAAATGGAATGCTGCAACTGAGCGAGATGCAGAAAAATTTTGCAGACAAGAAACCCACACAGGCTGAGCGAATTGATGTGATTGTCGATCGGGTCAAAACAGGTGCGCTGCAGCCGAAGCGTTTGCGCGATTCTCTGGAAACGGCTTTTTCCCACGGCCATCGAGAGTGCTTTGTTTGGATTGAAGAAAGAGATGAAATTGCGGAGGGGAAACGCATGACAATCGAAAACAGGCCGATGCAGCGGGTCGGATTTAGTGAGCAAATGGAGTGTGCCGATTGCAACCTTTCCTTTCCGCAGGCGGATCCAAGATACTTCAATTTCAATAGTCCACTTGGTGCGTGTCCTACCTGCGAAGGTTTCGGTACAGTCGCTGAGGTCGATATGGATTTAGTGGTGCCAGACAAACAAAAAACCTTACGCAAGGGTGCAATTGCGCCATGGAATACGCCTGCGTATGCGCATGAACTCGAAGAGCTTTTGGACTTGGCAGACGATTTTAAAATACCGGTTGATATTCCTTTTTCCCAGTTATCGCGTGAGGCATTTCGACGGATCGAGGAGGGTGTTTCTGAGCGGGACTTCGGAGGTTTACGAGGGTTTTTTAAGTGGCTCGAGAGACGCAAATATAAAATGCCGATTCGTGTCTTCCTCAGTCGTTGGAAAATCTATCGCCCTTGCTCTACTTGTGAGGGCAGCCGGCTTAAAAAAAGCGCACTCGCAACAAAGGTGGCTGACTACAACATTGGTCAAATTAGCGCAATGCAGGTTTCAAGCTGCAGGAAGTTGTTTCGTAGTGAAACAATGGAGGCAGCAAACCATCGGTTTGCACGGAATATTCTCGCGGAAATCAATTCGAGATTACGCTATCTCGAATCGGTCGGACTCGGCTATCTTACCCTTGACCGTCCGTTGCGAACCTTATCGGCAGGAGAGTCGCAACGTGTGGCACTTACAGCGGCCCTCGGCTCAAATCTTGTCAACATGCTGTATGTACTCGACGAACCATCGATCGGTCTCCATCCGCACGATATAGAGCCGTTGGTCAAAGCGATTAACGATCTCCGTGACCGAAGTAACACGGTAGCGGTGATCGAACACAAAGAGTCCATCATTCGATCTGCCGATCTGGTTGTTGAAATCGGTCCCGGGGCCGGTGAGCAGGGTGGAAAAATTGTTTTTCAAGGAACCCCTACAGAGCTTGAAGCTGATCAAGGGAGTGTGACGGGCGATTATCTCGCCGGTCGTCGTGGTCTCCGTTCTGCGCGCAGTCCCCGCCAAACAGAACAGGGTTGGATCCGACTCACAGGTGCCTCTGGAAATAACCTTAAAAATATAGATATCGAGTTTCCGCTCGGTGTCCTCTGCGTTGTGACGGGCGTCAGTGGCGCTGGCAAAAGCAGTCTCGTGCAGGACACACTTTTTCCTGCGGTATGCGACCGGATGAAAAAAAAGATACTCCCTGGGCTGCCCTATGACGATCTCTTCGGCGTCGGCCAACTGGATGAATGTGTCTTTCTCGATCAGCAGCCGATCGGAAGATCCCCTCGATCAAATCCAGTGACATACATCAAAGCCTTTGATGAAATACGCCGCGTTTTTGCACAGGCAACCGATGCGCGTACTCGTAATATCACGATGAGTCACTTTAGTTTCAACGTAGATGGTGGCCGCTGCCCGCGTTGTAAAGGGGAAGGTCAGATTGGAATCGACATGCAGTTCCTTGCCGATGTTTATATGGACTGCCCGGAGTGTGACGGTGCGCGTTACCAACCTGAAATTTTGGACATTTTATATCGCGGGCGAAGTATTGCCGATGTCTTAGCTTTGACGGTGCGAGAGGCATTTGTTTTTTTCCGTGGAGAGACAAAAGTTCAAGCAAAACTAAAGCGATTGCTGGATGTAGGTTTGGGATATCTTCCCTTGGGTCAGGGTGCAAACACACTTTCGGGGGGAGAGGCTCAGCGTCTCAAGATGGCCACAGCCATGTCGAGCCGTTCCCACAATCGGACATTATATATTCTCGATGAGCCGACGACCGGATTGCACTTTGCCGATGTTACCCAATTGCAGGATTGTTTCACGGCACTTTTGGATGTGGGGCACTCACTGATTGTCGTCGATCATAATCTACAATTGATTAAAGAGGCAGACTATCTGATTGATTTAGGGCCAGGAGCTGCCGACACTGGCGGGGAAGTGGTTGCAGTGGGGACTCCGGAGGATCTGGCAAAAAATTCCCCAC
>CAUZBD010000162.1:0-6012 GCA_963577795.1 Planctomycetota bacterium
TCCCGGTTTGTCTATGAAACGGCAAATATGCGATATCCGACGAACCAACCTTTTGTGGGTTCCAGCGCTTTTGCCCACAAGGGAGGTATGCATGTTCACGCAGTTCGCCGAGTGACGAAAAGCTATGAGCACGTTGAACCAGAAAAGGTGGGTAATGAGAGGCGCTTTTTATTGAGTGAGCTTTCAGGTCGTTCTAATATCATTGCGATGACCACAAAGCATAATATTCAAGATGACCGCGAATTAATGGATCGCATTCTTGCGTTGGTTGTCGATTTGGAAAATCAAGGTTATCAATTTGAAGCTGCCGAGGCCTCCTTTGATTTATTAGTAAAACGGAGTGTGGGAACATTTAAGCCACATTTTGATCGTATCAACTACCATGTGAATGTAGAGACGGACCGTTCCGGGCAGGTTACAACCGAAGCTACCGTAAAGCTTTGGGTGGGAGGGTGCATCCGTCACGAGGTTGCTGAGGGGGATGGTCCTGTCGATGCGCTCGATGCCGCGTTACGAAAAGCGCTCAAAGGCACCTTTCCAAATCTTGATACAATGCGGTTGGTTGATTACAAAGTGCGCGTAATCAACTCCGAGGCAGCTACCGCTGCTGCGGTGCGGGTAATCATTGAAACCGAAGATGATCAGGACGTCTGGGGTAGTGTGGGGGTGAGTGAAAATGTTATTGAGGCGAGCTGGATGGCTTTGGTTGATAGCATCGAATATAAGCTCTATAAGGATGAGCAAGCGGTATGACCGACGCCTGGCAAGCTGAACTTCCAAAACAATACGACCATCAAGGTGCCCAACAACGCTGGTATTCTTTTTGGAAATCGAAGGGCTATTTTCATGCGGAAGTAGACCCCTCGCGCGACCCCTTCACAATTGTGATGCCGCCGCCAAATGTTACCGGCGCGCTCCATCTAGGGCATGCTCTTAACAATACCTTGCAGGACATTCTCATCCGTTTAAAGAGAATGCAGGGCTATAACGCCCTTTGGATACCTGGGACTGACCATGCCGGTATCGCGACTCAAGCGGTGGTTGAGCGGCGACTGATCGAACAGGAGGGGAAAACCCGGCATGATCTGGGGCGTGAGGAACTGGTCCGTCGCATTTGGCTATGGAAGGAAGAATATGAGGAAAGAATCTTAAGGCAACTGGGCGAAATGGGCTGTAGCTGCGATTGGGAACGAACTCGGTTTACACTCGATGCGGTCTGCGCGCGGTCGGTACGGCAAACATTTTATGATTTGTTTAAAAAACAGGTTGTCTATCGTGGTAAACGTTTAGTCAATTGGGACACTTATCTTCAAACTGCTGTTAGTGACGATGAGGTGTTCCATGAAACAGTCGATGGCCACTTTTGGCACATTCGCTACGAGGTGATCGATCCTCAAAAGGGCGAACCCAAATGGATTTCGATAGCCACGACACGCCCTGAGACTCTTTTGGGTGATACCGCAGTCGCCGTGCATCCGGAGCCCGCCAAGGCAATTGAGAAATTAGAAGCTGAGTTGCAGCAGAAGCGAAATGCGGCAACGCCAAAAGATATCGAAGCGATTGACCTTGAGTTAGAACAACTGGCACTTCGTCGAGAGTCGCTCCTACCGAATCTTGAAAAAATAAGTCGAATGGCTCGCGACGGTCGACGAGTACGACTACCGTTACTGGGACGCGAGCTGCCGCTGGTGGCGGATGGCTGGGCGAAGCCAAATCTTGGCAGCGGATGCGTCAAAATCACTCCGGCACATGATCCCAACGATTATCAGGTGGGTTTAAGACAATCCCTGCCAATGATCAATATTCTTCACTCAGATGGCACACTTAACGCGCAAGCCGGTCCTTACGAGGGCCTCACAATTTGGGAGGCCCGAAAAAGGGTCGTAGCAGATTTGGAACGTGAGCAACTTCTTGAAAGTGTAGAAGATCGAAAAATTGATCTCGCCCATTCAGACCGAAGTAAAACCCCTATTGAACCCTATCTGGCTGACCAGTGGTTTATCTCGATGGATGTCTTGGCCCAGTCTTCCATGGATGCCGTTCGAGATGGACGCGTCAAAATCATTCCACAGAGATATGAAAAAGGTTATCTCGATTGGTTAAGCGAAAAAAGAGACTGGCCCGTCAGTCGCCAGCTTTGGTGGGGGCACCGGATACCGGTTTGGTCGTACATCCCGAAAGATGCCCAACAATTAACAACAATAAAGGCGACTCTGGAGGCCGATACCGCCGCCAAAGAAGACAAGTTTTATATTCTTGTCGCAGAAGACGAGAATTGCGGAGTTGAGCTTCACGAAGAATCGGTAAAGCAACCAACGCTGCATGTATGTTTGCGTGCAGACGATCCAGAAATCACTGCCCGCCTGGAAGCCTTGGGGTTTCTACAAGATCCAGATGTCCTCGACACGTGGTTTAGTAGCGCACTATGGCCCCATTCGACGTTGGGTTGGCCTGAGGAGACAGCCGAACTGGATTATTTTTATCCAACAAACGTATTGGTGACGAGTCGAGATATTATCACCCTCTGGGTGGCGCGCATGATTCTTGCCAGCCTATTTAACACGGATGACGTACCTTTTCAGGAAGTTTACATCCACCCAAAAATTTTGGACGGTTATGGCGAAACGATGTCCAAATCAAAAGGCAACGGAGTCGACCCACTCGACGTGATTGATCTGTATGGAGCGGACGCCTTACGGTTTGGAATTGCCCATCTTGCTACCGAAAATCAGGATGCGCGGATGAAGGTGGAGTTTATTTGTCCCCACTGCAAAGGGCTGGTGGAACAAACAAAAAAGAACCGAATTCTTCCCGTGGTGGAGTGTCCTAAGTGCGAAGTATCCTTTTCCACGCAGTGGGCCCGTGACGAATCCGATCGTATCCATCCAAGGGCTCCGGTCACAAGTGAACGCTTTGAACTAGGAAGAAATTTTTGTAATAAACTCTGGAATGCTTCGCGATTTGCCATGCTAAATCTTCAGGAATATACGCCAGGCCACGTAACCGCGGAAAATTTGGAGTTGGAGGACCGTTGGATCTTAAGTCGACTCGCCACCGTGACTCAAAATGTGACAGATGCATTGGGCCATTATCGGTATGCCGACGTGGCAAGGATTCTTTACGATTTTTCTTGGGATGAATTTTGTAGTTTTTATATTGAAATTATCAAAGTCCGCCTCAGTGACCCTGAGCGGGGTGTGATTGCCCGTCGCGTTCTCGCACACACCTTGGACATCCTCGTGCGTTTATTGCACCCGATAATTCCCTTCATTACGGAGGAAGTTTGGCAGAGATTGGCCGAATTGGCCCCCGAACGCGGACTTGAACCGACGAAGGCCACCGAGAGTGTGATGGTTGCTTCCTGGCCCAAAGCAGACAATTCGTTCCGCGATGAAGAGATAGAAATACGTTTTTCCCATTTCCAAAAGGTACTTACTGGCGTCCGAGAAATCCGCAGTCGGCAGCAACTTCCTCCTCGAAAACAAGTGCCCTTTTCGGTGCGGTGCGACGCGCAAGCAGCGGAAGCACTCACCCTCATGAAACCTTATTTTGAGTCGATGGCTGCAGCACAGGTTACGGGATTGGGGCCGCACGTCGACGCCCCCGTTTTTAGTGCCACGGCCAACGTCGAGGGGATGGAAGTCTTTGTCGATATGGAGAATTTAATCGATGTTGAAGCTGAGATTTCTCGCAATGAGAAGGAATTGACACGGCTACAAAAAGCAATTGCCGGTAAAGAAAAGAAACTGGGCAATGAATCTTTTGTCAATCGAGCCCCGACCGAGGTTGTTGCACGTGAAAAGGAATCGCTGCAACAATTGGAATTGCAGGCTGATTTTCACACAACCACTTTAGAAAAACTCAAGGGACTCTAAATAAATTCGGTGAACCTACGACATAGAAATCATTTACCTTTAGGTTTGCTAGTCCTAAAAAGATAAAAGAAATAACTGTCCGCCATGGCACCACCGTGGTCTGTCGACTGTTGAAGGCGTACAATGAATTGTTGTACACCCTTCTTTTTAGATTGCTGTTTTTATTACTCAAAACGTAAAGAGTGTTCCCATGCCAATGCAAATGGAGCTTTCTCGTATTATTATCAACGAGATCAATGATCATCAGGTGATCTATCTTCGCGAGGTGGATGGGGAAAGAATGTTTCCTATTCTGATTGGCATCTTTGAAGCGACCAGTATCGATCGTCGCGTCAAGGACATCTCGACACCTAGGCCCTTAACACACGATTTACTAGTGAACCTCGTCGAGACGATGGATGGCGAATTTCAGGATGTTGTGATCAGCGAATTACGCGAACACACCTATTACGCACTTCTCCGCGTCCGACAAAATGGAGAACTTCTAGAGATCGACGCGCGTCCATCCGATGCCATCGCGATCGCAGTCACGTGTGATTTACCTATCTACGTCAACGAGGAAGTCCTCAACGACATGCTGAATGAATAACGCTCTTTAGGGAGTGTTACTGCCGGGAGGCTTCTTTTGCAGCACATCTGCAAAGGCCTCACCCAACGCTTCGAGGCCCTGCCGTCCGGAGTTTCCGTCAATCACTAAATTAATCCGGACCTCGCTCGTGTTTACCATTTCCACATTAATACCTTCGGTTGCGAGTGATTGAAAACTTCGAATTGCTACACCTGTATGACTTCGCATACCGATCCCTGTAATCGAAAGCTTGGCAACTTCTACGCAGCAGTTCGCTTCCGCGCCAGCCATATCTTTGATGAGCGACTCCGCCACACTGAATGCGCCATCGAGTTGATTGCGTGGCACAGTGAAACTCAAACTGGCCAGGCCATCGTTTCCATCGCTCTGCACAATCATATCAACGAAAATATTTTCGGCAGCGATATTTTCAAAAACGTGTGCCGCTACACCGGGTTGATCAGGAATTTGGCTGATGGTGATCCGTCCCTGACTCTCATCGAGTAAGACATCATTGACACGTAAACCTTCCATGCCTACTAAATCACTTGCTACTTCACCCACATCCGATTTGGTCGGCCCACAAATTTCCTTCACCTGGGAATCCACTGGCGCAGTCTGTAGGGTGAATGCATCATGAACCAAACGCAGCGCTTCTTCGGCACGCTCACGCTCAACGAGGACTGAAATTTTAATTTCGCTCGTGGTGATCATTTGGATATTGATACCCGCGGCAGCCAACGTGCGGAACATGTGATCCGCAACACCGGTCTGCTGCGCCATACCCAAACCAACGACAGAGACTTTAGAAACATCCTGCCGACACTCAAGCTGCCCACTTCCTAGTTGGTCCAATGCTTTTCGGACCGCATCTTGCGTGACGGGTAAATCGTCATCGAGGACGGTGAACGAAATATTTGCTTTCCCATCCAGGCCAATATTTTGCACGATCATATCGACCGTAATGTTTTCGTCCGCGATTTTTTCAAAAATCGTCAGACTCGTCCCAGGCTGATCCGGAATTTCTTTGATTGACACAAGGGATTCGTTTTTTGTGACAGCTGCACCACCCACCGATTGACTTGGTGATTCTGATTCGGCAACGACTAGCGATCCAGGCTTATCTGAAAAGCTATGTCGCACATGGATGGGCACGCTGTAGCGCTTGGCAAATTCTACTGAACGACTGTGCAAAACACCCGCTCCCAAACTCGCAAGTTCCAACATTTCGTCGTAACTAATTTGAGAAACCTTTCGGGCCGCTGAAAGAATACGAGGGTCCGTCGTATAAACACCGTCGACATCGGTATAGATTTCACAGGCGTCTGCCTTTAAAACCGCTGCCAACGCCACGGCGGTGAGATCGCTCCCCCCTCTTCCCAGAGTCGTGATGTTAAAGTTTTCATCGATCCCTTGAAATCCTGCGGCAATTACGATTTTGTCCTCGTCGAGCAGTTGTCGCATGCGATCAGTCGGAATGGATTGAATACGGGCCCGCGTGTGAGAACTGTCGGTGCGGATGCCAATTTGTGCACCGGTTAGACTGATCGCTTGGGCGCCGAGTGAATG
>CAUZBD010000163.1:0-5990 GCA_963577795.1 Planctomycetota bacterium
TAATGATCTCAGAAAACCTTCTACGTCACCGGCTCTAAACAAACCTGCGACACGCAGTTGTTTCAGTTCCTCTGACTGAATGATGAATTCCATGTTGGTATAGCGTCCAACCTCGGAGACAGCACTACTTAACGATTCACCACGAAATACCAGATTACCATTACGCCAGGACAATCTAACCTCTATTTCTTCGGGTTCCAGGACTTCCACAGCCGGCGGCCGATATTCACCCAACCAGATTCGCTCATTCTCAGCAATCAGTTCAAGACCGGACAGATCTATCATATTTTCACTGCTTGCACCTGGCTTGATACCGACGCTGACCCGCCCTTCCGACACGATTAACTCAATCTGCTGGCTGTCATCAATTCTGACGTTAAATTTCGTACCTATTGCTTCAATGACCCTGTCGCCAACCACCACTCGTAATGGACGTGCTGGATCGTGAGCGACATCAATGTGAACTTCGCCCCACTGGAGCGTTAAAAGGCGCTGGTCGGGTAGCATCGACACATCGAGCCTTGTATCTGTATTCAGTTGCACAACGCTACCGTCATTCAAGTGAATCGTGGATCGATCACCTACCGGAGTCTCGTAACGAGCTTCGCCAGAGTAGGCGACCTCTACCGATGTCTCGACTGTCAGGTTTTCGAACCTCTGATTTTCGAATAAAAGCGCAGCATAAACCGCAACGGCAAGGATCACTGAAGCAGCAATTGCCAGCCGTTTTCTTGTCGATTGATGACCACTGTGCGGAATAACCTCGCTCAGCTGCGACAATGCATCCATCTGATCCCATAACTCAGCAAACACAAGAAGCTCGGATTTATTTTTGGCATCCGCTGACATCCATTGCTTCAGCTTCGTTTCCTCTTCTCGAGTAAGCTTGCGTTCCAACTTTGCTATCCAATGTGACGCTTCCTCAAGACGTTGCTGCTGACTCAGAATTGGGCGTACATTACTCATTGGGTACCTCCTTTTGAGAAGTGTGCAACCTCACCCTTTACTCCTTCCCGGCCATCCTCTTGCCCTCGTTGCTGGTTCTGCAGATAAGTCCTGCATCGTCGAATGCCAAGGGCTATATGCTTTTCGACGGTACTCGCACTGATGCTCAATTCCTCTGAGATCTCTTTCTGGGAGTAGTTGTAGACTTTCTTTAACACAAATACGCGACGGCACTGCAACGGCAATTGTCGAACAGCATCACAAAACTGACCAAACTCTTCATGCGAAACCACCTCTCTGTATGTGGAGTCTTCCAAAGGGTGGTTTAAGTCATCGGCTTCAATCCCGATGTTCAGCCGATGACTGGCGCTTTTTATGTGATCTAGCGCCAGGTTTTTTACCAGCTTAAAAAGAAATGCCCTTGGATGACGGATCGAATTCTGATCACCCACCTGACACAATCGAACGTAAGCTTCCTGAACAATGTCCTCAACCGTATCCGGCGGAACAATTTTCAGAACCGATCGTGCCAGTTCGTTCCGCATCGCGACGAACAGGCCATCTAACTTATTCATTTCCGCCATAGTAAACACCGGTCTCCAGACCATTAGAGATTAGACGAATCTCGACGCCTTTTCCGCTAGTTTATCCTATCAAGTGGTCTCTAGGATCCATAAAAAACCGCCTCTCGACGATTTCTTCTTTTCCGGCCAATTCAACGCCGATGCAAAATCACCGGAGGCCGATACGCGACAGGTTTTTTTTCGATTGCTTCGCAATCATGACCCATGCTGCCAGCTCCGACATTTCTCTATCGGTTTTCGCAGTGAACGTACAACCACCACGAGCGAAACCGACGTCCTCGCCCAGTTCGTCAGCGAGCCCCTCCCAGATCTTGAGGCTCTCCTGCATGATCCGGAATGTCTTTTTCGATCGCCAGGGGCTGAGTCCACGTGTTCGATACGGTGTTTTGATTTTCGTCGATCATTGCACTCACATCACACCGCCCAAGGACACTCGGATGGCCTCGCCGCTAACGCCGCTTGCCTCATCGGAGGCAAGAAAGGCAATCATTGCCGCAACCTCATCGGGCGTTGCCACCCGGCCTGCACGATAGAGCGCGGCGCGCTCCTGCCAAACCTGCTCGGTACTAACATCTCGCTCCAGCGCCTCAGCGGCAGCGTGTTTCTCCGCCATTTCTGTGCGCACCCAGCCAGGTAGTACCGCGTTCGACGTGATACCAAACTCACCGCAGTCCTCAGCCACGGACTGCATCAGCCCCAGCAGACCTGCCTTTGAGCTGTTGTAGGCGCTGCCGGCATATTCGGCGACTTTGGCGGCCGTTGAGCTTGTAAAGACCACTCGTCCGTGGCGACGCTTGACCATACCCTTCGTAACGAGTCGTGACAGATAAAACGGCGCGTCGAGATTGATGTGCATCGTGGTTTCCCAGGTTTTGATTTCCTGTTCCCAGATGACAACCTCATGTGCAGACCCGAGACCATGATTACAAACCAGGATATCGATTGGTCCGACGTTACTCTCCGCATCCTGCACAGCCTTCTCGCAGCCCTCGGGCGAGGCAAGATCAGCAACAACGTAGCCATGACCGGTAGCTTTTAGCTCTGCCTCACTGCGGGCAACACAAACGACTTTCGCGCCGCGCTCCGCCAGAAGATTTGCGGTTGCAAGACCAATACCTCGGCCACCACCGGTTACCATCGCAACCCTGTTCTCCACACCTGCCATCGCGCTTCCACTTTGTATTGATTGTGGTGATTATCAACCACACCGACCCTGTTATGCTACGCCGATGCAACCGCACGTCTACTTTGATCTTGATGGAACCCTGACCGACCCTTATGAGGGTATCCACGACACGCTCGCTCGGGTTGCCGATCTCAATTGCCGTATGTTCGTCGCCACCAGCAAACCTCGCATCGCGGCGAAGCGCATCGTCGATCACTTTGAGATGGGGCAGTATTTCGACACAGTCTATGGCTGCGAACTGGATGGCTCTCGCGCCAACAAGGTTGATCTCTTAGCCTATGCTGTCGAGCAGAACCCCGAGGCCACATTCCGCGTCATGATCGGTGATCGCAAGCACGACTTGCTGGGCGCCGTTGCTAATGACATTAAGCCCTTGGGCGTTTCTTACGGTTACGGTTCAGTTGACGAACTCAATAACGCCGGGGCTGCCGAAATTGCACACACGACCAACGATCTGGGCAATATTATTGCGCGTTGGTTGTCCTGATGGACTTATCCAATTGGAGAAGCCGATGAATCGCATTGCTGTCATTACCCTCGGCTCACTGCTGGTCACCGCTTGCGGTCAATCCGAGTCTCCTGCGCCACCGATGTCCGCCGACCGTATCATCCACTGCGGCGCGATGATTGATGGCGTATCAAACGAGGTGCTATCACAGCGTTCAATCGTCATTCGTGACCATCGTATTACCCAAATCAGCAGTGAATCTCCGGCACAGGTGGCCGATGCAAAGATCCTCGACCTCAGTGACTACACATGCCTGCCTGGGTTAATCGATATGCATGTCCACGTCGATGGTATTCCTGAGGATTTCGACGACTACACGATTTATCTCAGACGCACACCCGAGGAAGCAAAGGCGCTTGCTGCGAAACTCGGCAAGATCATCCTCGATTCCGGGTTTACCACGGTGCGAAATGTCGGCACCTACCAGGCGTGGGTAGCAAGAGACCTTCGCGACCAGATCGACGCAGGCGACGTTATCGGCCCGCGCATTCGATTCGCGGGTCCTTATCTGACAATCCCGCACGGCGGCGGTGACTTGTATATACCTGGCGTCGACGACAGCCAGATCCCGGACAACTTCCGCATGGGCGTTGCGCGCGGTGCCGATGAGTTCCGCGCAGCGGCAAAGGCCAACGTTGACGGCGGCGCCGACTTCTTAAAGATCATCGCCTCCGGTGCCGTGTTCGGCTACGGCGGTGTACCCGGCGCACCGGAAATGACGCCCGAGGAAATTCAGGCCGTGGTCGATGTCGCGAAGGCCGCCGGCATCAAGGTCGCCGCCCATGCGCACAGCGCCGAGTCCATTAAGGATGCCATTCTAGCGGGTGTTGATTCCATCGAGCACGCATCGCTCGGTGATGACGAGTCCGTAGCACTAGCCGTCGAACACGATGTCGCATTTTCAATGGATGTCTACAACGGCACCTATACGGCGGAAGTCGGAGAAGCACACGGCTACGCCGCAGAATTCATGCAGAAAAATGAAGACACGATGGAAGCACAACGTGTTGTGTTCAGAAAGGCGCTAGACGCAGGTGTCACATTGATGTTTGGCACCGATCTCGGTGTTCTGCCGCATCATCTCGGCGCGAAGCAATTCGCAGAGATGGTCAAGCACGGTATGGATCCGATGCACGTCATTCAGTCAGCGACTTCAATTCCGGCAAATCACATGGGACTGGAATCCGATGTTGGGGCGCTTACAGCCGGCCGCTACGCAGACATCGTTGCTGTACGCGGCAATCCTGTCGACGACATTACCTTACTGCAGAACGTCAGTTTTGTGATTAAGGGTGGTGAAGTGATCAATCGTCAGAGCGATCCAGCCACGACGGATGCTCATACAGAGTAACCTCGACCGCATCATCCGGATTAATCATTCCGGCAACCTCAACCGTGCCAACGATACCGCGGTTTAGTTTCGCGGCATTGACCACCCAATACCGAAAAACTACCCCACTAACTTCTTTTTGCAAAAAATCCCAATCAAGATACTTTTGAAATCCGGGATAAATGCGCTTTAAACTTCCTGTCCTCCGGGACGTAGTGTCGGGGTCAGCGCTTCGAGTGTTTCAAATGCTCCTTCGTAATCGGGTGCGAGCATGCGTTCAATCCATGCGACCAAGTGGCGTGCATTTTTGTTCATGTATGAACCTGCCGTCGGGTCGGTCCAAGCTTGGTAGATGTTGCCCCAGATTCCAAAGTCACCGAAGGATGGTCGCCCACCAAGGAGGTAGGGTCGCGTTGCGAGATGAGTGTCGAGTTTTGCGACCACAGATTCAAACGACCTCTGAAGGTGCGGAATGTTCGGCCTCGAGATACTCAACAATGGGATGGAATCTTGCATGGTCGATCCATCAGGAAGAAACAGCATCGGAATAAGTTTTACCTGTGCTCCCGCAAAAACGTCAATGCGCGCCGATGGCCTATGTCAATATTACAAACTATTTATCGTGATCAAAGCCTATCTTTGATTTGATTTGATTTGATTTGATTTGATTTGATTTGATCCGCTTCGCTTCAGGCCTATATACCTTTTATTGCCGCCCGTTTTATCAACTCGATACCCGTTCGACGAGGCACCTTCCTTCTTTCACGCGAATAGTGCTACATTCTCACCAGAAGCACTGCTCTATTCATGGAGTGCGCATTCTACGCCTGAGGTGAATCAATATGAGTCAAACCACTCCAGTGGTAACGTTCAGAAGTTATGGGTTTTTAGGCTTTCTTACATTGCTTAATGTAATGAACTTTGTTGATCGGCAGTTGTTGGCCAGTTTTTCAAACTTTATCGTTCCAGATCTTGGCCTGAGCAATACGCAGTTCGGACTTCTAACGGGACTGATTTTTCTCACGTTTTATTCTGTCGCTGGGCTTTTTATGGGTACCCTGGCTGACCGGATCCATCGAACCCGTTTTATTGCGGTAGGCCTTGGACTTTGGAGCCTTTTAACCGCTGCTTCTGGTTTTGCTAAAGGCTTTTTATCAATGGCTGCGCCTCGGATGTTGATTGGTGTGGGTGAGTCAATACTAACGCCAACATCGATGTCGTTGCTTGCGGACCGATTCCCATCCCATCGTCTCGGTTTTGCGTCAGGTTTTTATTATATGGGCGTCCCCATTGGGGTTGGGGTTAGTCTACTCATCGTTGGCTATATGGGGCCGGCCATTGGTTGGCGTAATTGTTTTTATTTACTGGGTGCCATTGGTCTTGCCCTTGCCGTTGTGATGTATTTTTTGAAGGATCCCAAGCGATCTATTGAAGCCG
>CAUZBD010000164.1:0-5945 GCA_963577795.1 Planctomycetota bacterium
AGCACTCTCGCCCATCGTTCGCCGATTGATGACCGCCGTCCCAATCGGATACATTTCTCCCCGGCGCCCCCCGGTGCCGAACTCCAACACTTTCCAGAATGCTTTATTGAGTTCTGTAAATTGCGATCTTTCAAGGTGTTTTACGACGTCCGGTGCAAATTTCTGATACTTCGGGTTGGTCAGCCAGGATCGTATATTTTCGGCGGCAGCCGGGGAAATATTTCCTGCTTGTTTGGCCGCTTCCAGTAAAAGAAGCGAATCTTGTGATTCCATGATGTATTCCCAGTGGCAGTAAAAGACCGAGCAGCCCACAAAGGTTACATTGTGCCGCGCTTTGGCAGAAGAGAAAAGGGTCGCGGGTCCTTGGTGACCTCCATGTGGAGTTCGTATACTGCTCAAGATTTCAAACCCCTTTTTTCTGGAGTCTCAACGTGAGCGAACTGATTATCAGCGTGTCCGGCCTGAGGGGAATCGTGGGAGAATCATTGACCGGTGAAGTAGCCACAGGCTATGTCCAGGCGTTTTCCAGCCATCTTCCGCCCGGACCTTTGGTACTGACCCGCGACGGGCGGGCCAATGGCCCCCCGCTGGCGGATGTCATCAAATCGGGACTCAGCTGGATGGGACGGGATGTCCTTGATGCAGGAATTGCGGCGACGCCCACTACAGGTGTTTTGGTCCGAGAGAGTGGTTCCGCCGGAGGCATCCAGATTACGGCCAGCCACAATCCGGCTCCCTACAATGGGATGAAACTCTTCGCTGGGGACGGTCGTGTTGTTCCGGCGGATATCGGCGAGGCGGTACGACAAACCTATCTCGACCGCTCAGTGGCCGCCGAGGGTTCCAAGCGCAAGGGCATCGTGACAGCCTACGGCGATACCACATTGGCCCACTGGGAAAAAATTGCAGCACAAGTGAATGTCGATAAAATCCGCGCCGCCCAGGTGCGGGTCCTTTTGGATGCAAACCATGGAAGCGGATCGATACTGGGCCAGTGCCTCCTGGAGAAACTTGGTTGCGAGGTCATCCTCCGGGGTGGTACGGCTGATGGTTACTTTGCGCATGCTCCCGAGCCCACAGAAGAAAATTTAGCGGAACTCTCTGCAGAGGTGCCTGCTGAAGGAGTGGACGTCGGTTTCTGTCAGGATCCGGATGCAGATCGCTTGGCAGTGATCGATGCCCAGGGTCGCTATTTGGGAGAGGAATACACATTGGCACTTTGCGTGGACCATCTTTTGCGAAAGCGAAAAGGGGCAGTGGTCACCAACTGCTCGACGAGTCGGATGTCAGAAGATTTGGCACTTCGCTACGGGGTGCCTTTCAGTCGATCTGCGGTCGGTGAAGCAAATGTTGTGGATCAGATGCTCAAGATCGAGGCGATGATTGGCGGAGAAGGAAACGGTGGTGTGATCGATCCTAGGGTTGGATTGGTGCGGGACAGTTTTATCGGGATCGCCTACCTGCTCGAAGCGATGGTCACGCGACAGATGTCGATCGGTGATCTGGCTGCTGAAATGCCCCGCTACGAGATGTCGAAACGGAAACTCACCTTTCCCGGCGATCGCCTTGCAGAGGGGCAAGCAGCGGTTCGAAAGCACTTTGCGGACGCAGCGGCGACTCAACCTGATGGTTTGCGGTTGGATTGGAAAGATCGCTGGTTGTTATTGCGGGCAAGCAATACGGAGCCGATCATCCGCATCATGTCCGAAGCAGCAGATCAGCCGGAGGCAGACCGTCTCTGTCACGAGGCGGAGGAAGTGCTACGCAATCTCTGATTGCGCTGCGCAATCAGGATTCGTCATTTCCACGCAACTTTGCCATCACGCTGTAGTCCTCAAGCGTTGAGGTATCCCCCACCGTTTCCGTACCACTCGCGATATCGCGCAAAAGCCGCCGCATAATTTTCCCGCTTCGTGTTTTGGGTAGGGATCCGGTGAAATGAATGTCGTCCGGTTGGGCCAGCGCTCCGATTTCTTTGCGTACGTGCTGCTTCAATTTAGCACGCGTTTCGTCGCTCGGTTTGGCATTGGCGAGGGTCACAAAGACGGCGATGGCCTCTCCTTTGAGTTCATCCGGTCGTCCCACAGCCGCCGCCTCGGCAACGTCGGGATGGCTAACCAGGGCGCTCTCGATCTCAATCGTACTGAGCCGATGTCCGGAGACATTCAACACATCATCAATCCGGCCCATGATCCAGTAATAGCCATCTGCATCGCAGCGGGCATTGTCGCCGCAGAGGTATTTGCCCGGCACCTTACTCCAATATTGCTCCTCGTACCGCTCTTGATCTCCCCAAATACCCCGGAGCATGCCAGGCCAAGGCTGCGCGATCACTAGCCAGCCACCTTTACCCGGTTCCACGGGCTTACCCGCTTCGTCCACGATTTCTGGAACGATGCCAGGCAGTGGTTTGGTGCAACTGCCCGGTTTGGTCGGAATCGCGCCAGGCAGGGGACTCATCATGATTCCTCCCGTTTCGGTTTGCCACCACGTGTCGACGATCGGGCACCGTTCACCCCCGATCACTCGATGGTACCACATCCAAGCTTCTGGATTGATTCCTTCTCCGACGGTGCCAAGCAACCGCAGGCTCGACAAATCGGCTCGGTTTACAAAATCATCGCCCCACTTGATAAAGGCGCGAATCGCGGTCGGTGCGGTGTAGAAAATGGTCACTCCATACCGCTCGACAATTTCCCAGAACCTTCCTTCGTCGGGCCAGTTCGGTGCGCCCTCGTACATGACGACGCTCGCTCCATTGGCGAGCGGTCCGTAGACGATGTAACTGTGTCCCGTGATCCAACCGCAATCGGCAGTACACCAGTAGACATCATCTTCCTGAAGGTCAAATACCCAGCGGGTCGTCATTTTTGTGTAGAGGTTGTAACCAGCCGTTGTGTGCTTGATGCCCTTCGGTTTACCGGTTGAGCCACTGGTGTAGAGGATGAATAGCGGGTGTTCGCTATCAAGCTCTTCCGCTGGACAATCGGCCGATGTGTTTTCCATCAAGGCGTCCCACCAATGATCACGCCCTTCGACCATGTGCACCTCGCCACCGGTGCGGCGGAGAACGATGCAGGACTGGACCGTGGGGGATTTTTTCAAGGCTTCGTCTACCGTCGCCTTGAGGGGAAGTTCTTTTCCTCTTCTCCAACCGCCGTCGGCCGTAATCTGCATTTTTGCCGAGGCGTCGTTATTGCGGTCGGCAATCGCTTCACTTGAAAATCCTCCAAAAATGACTGAATGAACCGCCCCCACACGGGCACAGGCGAGCATGGCAATCGCCAGTTCCGGAACCATCGGCATGTAGATTGAAATCACGTCCCCCGGCTTGATTCCTTGCTCGCGGAGGACGTTGGCAAACTTACAGACTTGCTCGTGTAACTCAGCGTAACTCAGCGTGCGCTTGTCTCCAGGCTCTCCTTCCCAGAGGATCGCAGTTTTGTCCCGCTTGTCCGTATTGAGGTGTACATCGAGGCAGTTGTAGGAAACGTTGGTCTTGCCGCCGACAAACCACTTCGCCAGGGGAGTTTGCCAATCAAGAATCTTCGAATAAGGCACAAACCAGTGGAGTTCCTCCTTCGCCAGTTTGCCCCAAAAGGCTTCACTATCCGTGCCCGCTTCATTCCACAGTGCCTCATATTGCTCAAGCGAGCCAATATGCGCCGATTGTGCAAATGCTGGAGATGGCGGGAAGAGGCGTTCTTCCTGCATCACGGTATCAATTTGACCGGAAGAATCATGCGACATCACAAACTCCTAAGGAAAAGGCTCATCGGGAACGTACGTCCCCACTTTTAATTTTTAGCTCCGGGCAAAAGCATCTCCAACTCCGCCGGATCGGTCGGGGCTTCGGTAAGTATTCGCACTCCCTCTTCGGTGATTGCCAGCGTATGTTCGAAGTGGGCACTCGGTTTTCTATCTGCGGTCGACATCGTCCAGTGATCGGGTTCTGCAATCACGCGTTTCGTACCCAAGTTGACCATCGGTTCGACCGCGATCACGATACCTGGTTCGAGACGAAAATCATCCTTCGGGCGGAGCGTTTTACTTCTATAGTTAGGAACCTGAGGTGGTTCATGCATATTTTTGCCGATTCCATGTCCTATGAAATTTTCTACGGTTGTGAATCCAGCATCGAGGACATAGGTTTCTATTTCGGCTGCAACCTCGCTCCACATTTCCTTGAGCGGCATGAGATCAATAGCCAACTGTAACGTGTTGGCGGTTACCCCCAACAGTTTTTCAATAGCAGGATCGATTTTACCAATGGGCAGTGTGACCGCAGAGTCGCCGCACCAGTTGTGGATGCGACAGCCGGTATCGATGCTGATCACATCGCCTTCTTGCAGCACATAATCGCCGGGAATGCCGTGAACCACTTGCTCGTTTACCGAAGTGCACGTCACGCCCGGAAAGACGGGTTTGCCTGGCGTACTATTGGGATAATTTAAAAAGAGTGGCTCGCCGTGAATTGTCTTGTAGTACGCTTTGACTGCGGCATCAATTTGGCCCGTGGTGTTGCCAGCCACGGCCAGTTCTTTTGCAATTTGCAGCCCCTGCCACACGGCAAGTCCAGCCGGTCGCATGAGCTTGATTTCACGTGGGGATTTAAGATTTAATGGAGTGGACATTGTTGGTATCTATCTATTGCTCTCAAGGCATTTTGGCGAAGTGAAAGAGTCAGGATCCTGCGGACGAAAAGTTAGCGATTACCTTGCGAATGCAGTCTGCAATTTCCTCGCGCGTTCCATCCCCGTCAATGGACGTTAAAATTTTATGATCGCGATAAAAATCTAATAAAGGCAGCGTTTCTGCCTGATAGACGACAAAGCGATTTTTGATAGTGTCGGCAGTGTCATCACTGCGACCACGATTGAGCAGTCGTTGCGTCAACACTTCCTCCTCAAGTGTAATCTCCAGCACCAGATCGAGTTTTACCTTACGTCGATCGAGTAAGTTGTCGAGCATTTTGGCCTGATCGACCGTCCTCGGGAAACCGTCAAGCAAAAATCCGTCCTTACAATCTGTTTTTCCCAGCCTTTCGTCGACCAAATCGACCACCAGTTGGTCAGATACAAGCTCACCCTGCTCGATCCGTTCGGCCGCCAATTTCCCGAGGTCCGTGCCCTGACGGACTGCTTCGCGGAGCATATCTCCGGTCGAGAGGTGGGGAATCGAGAGGAAATCCGCAAGCCACTCTGACTGCGTTCCTTTTCCTGCCCCGGGTGGTCCTACCAGTACTAAACGCATGGCACAATCTGCATTAAGATCGTTCGAGCAGACCTTTGTAGTTTCGCATTACAAGGTGACTATCAATTTTTTGAACCAGGTCAAAGGCGACACTCACCGCAATCAACAACCCGGTTCCACCATAGAAACTCGCCACCATGAAGGGGACTCCCATGGAAGACGCAATAATCGTCGGAATAATTGCCACCACCGCCAGAAATCCCGCCCCAACGTACGTGATACGGACCATTACCTTTTCAAGATAATCTGCCGTCCTCTTCCCAGGACGATAACCGGGGATGAAGGTGCCAAAATTCTTTAGATTTTCAGACATGTCTTTTGGATTGAAAGTAATAGCCGTCCAAAAGTAACAAAAGAAATAAATCATCGCCACGTAGAGCAGATTATAGGTAAATGAATCTCCCCTCTCAAACATGGCTTTTAATTCACCGAGGATTCCACTATTGGGAAACCGCGTTGCCAGTTGGCTAAAGAGAATCATGGGGATCATCAGCAAGCTACTTGCGAAAATGATCGGCATGACTCCGGCTTGATTGACGCGAAGCGGTAGGTACTGACGATTGCCACCGTAAACCCTTCGCCCGCGAACGTGCTTCGCACTCTGCGTGGGGATCCTTCGCTGTCCTTGCGTGATATAGACCACGCCAAAAATGACAGCAACAAAGATAACTGCCAGCACAATCAAGTGTTCG
>CAUZBD010000165.1:0-5919 GCA_963577795.1 Planctomycetota bacterium
AGCGTTGGCCTGCGTGGCTATGCCCAAGTCGATCCCAAGGTGGAATACAAGCGTGAAGGCATGCGTACCTTTGATGCCATGTGGGAATCGATTCAGGAACGTGTTACGGATTTAATCTTCCGGATGGAACAGTTGGATGACGAGTTTGTCAGTGCCACCTGGGTTGAAACTGCCGCGACCCATGATGAAGCCAAATCTGCCGCTTCGCTGGCTGAGGAAGACCAAGGCGGCGATGGAAATGAAATTGGAGACGGTGAAAAAATCGAACCGATTCGCAATCGCAAGGAACGGATTGGTCGAAATGCGCCCTGCCCCTGTGGGAGTGGGAAAAAATACAAGAACTGCTGTATGCGAAGTAGCAGTGGAGCGCAGCAACCTGTGAACTCGCGGTGAGAATTTATAACAGTAAGACGATAACCTTCAGAAACATTTTCTCCGCCTGAAGATTATAGAATCAAGGACGACAGCATGTGGGGATATGGGCTCAACCTCTGCTATGTGCTGCTGCTCGTATTGCTCTCGCCTTACCTCCTCTATGGGGCGATACGAAAAAAAAAATACCGCAACGGCTGGGCCGAAAAATTTCTTGGCCATTGCCCCCATCGTCAGACCAGTAATCCCTGCATCTGGTTGCATGCGGTCAGCGTAGGCGAAGTCCAGCTCCTTGCGCCGTTACTCGAGGAGATCGCCCAGCGGGATCCCACGGTCGAGTGTGTTATCTCGACGACCACGCAAACTGGCCGGGCTCTGGCAGGAAAAAAATATCCTCAACACTTCGTGTTTTATTGTCCACTTGATTTTACCTGGGCGGTCCGCAATGTCATCCGCCGCATCCGCCCTGACCTTTTGGTGTTGAGTGAACTAGAACTGTGGCCGAATCTTATTTTGACCACACATCGTTTCGGGATTGCCACCGCTGTCATCAATGGACGATTGGGAGAAAAAAGTTTTCGTGGATACCGGCGTCTACAACCTCTCGTGGGAAAAATGCTGCGGAGTCTCGATATGATTGCAGTGCAAAATACAGAATACGCCGAGCGATTTCTTGATCTCGGGGCTGCCACTGAGCAGGTCAAAGTAACAGGGTCGATTAAATTTGATGGTGCAGAGAGTGATCGCAAAAATCCTGCGACAACGAGCCTCGCAAGGCTGGCAGGGCACCAACCACACGAGATTATTTTTCTTGCCGGCAGCACGCAGCATCCCGAGGAGTCGCTGGCAATCAACACGTTTTGCACCCTCCAAAATGAGGTCCCACACCTCAAGCTGGTCCTCGTCCCCCGGCACCCAGAGCGGTTCGAGGAAGTGGCAAGATTGCTGGATGCGAAGCAACTTCTCTGGCAGCGACGGAGTGTGCTGCAGGACGCCGAGACTCCACAGAGTGAAAAGCGGATTCTGCTTGTCGATACTGTGGGAGAACTGAGCGCTTGGTGGGGTCGTGCGGATATCGGATTTGTGGGTGGAAGTTTGGGTTCGCGGGGTGGACAGAACATGATTGAACCGGCTGCATACGGCGTTGCTGTCTGCTTTGGTCCGCATACCCACAATTTTCGTGATATTGTCACGGCCCTCAAAGCGGCCGATGCCGCAACGGTTATCGAAAACGAAAAAGAATTGACGGATTTTGTCAAGCGCTGCCTGACCGATCCGGCGTATCGAGAAACAGTCGGAAAACGGGCTGCGACATTGGTCGCCTCCAGTCGCGGCGCAACCGATCAAACGGTAACCTATCTCTTGGATGCCGTTGGCCGTTCGGCAAGCTTATTGCCAAAACCGGCAGCGGCATAAACTGCCCGATTCCGCTCTTTCCTGCCCGAGAACTTTGTTTTGCCTGAACTTCCTGAAGTCGAAACGATGTGCCGAGGTATCGCACCTTGTCGTGGAGCCACGATCAGGGCACTCTACCGCCCCCGCTGTCGCCTCAAGCCGATTCAAATCCGGCCGACGATCGGCACCCTGAAAAAAAAACTCTGCGGGGCACGAATCGAGGCCATCGAACGTGCAGGAAAACGGCCCGTACTGCGCACTGATCGAGATACCTTTTTGGTTTTTGAGCCGCGAATGACTGGCTTACTGTTATTAGCAGATCCACCCGACAGCGAACATCTACGACTCTGCATCGAACTAACGCCCGCAGGCCGTCGGCGTGATACGCAAAAGTTGCTCTTCTGGGATCGGCGCGGTCTAGGAACAGTACAATTACTGACTGAGCCAGCATATGCGCGTTTATGCGATGGCGGTAAACTTGGACCCGATGCCTTACAAATCACGCCCTTATTATTTCGCCAACAACTAGGAAAAAGTCTGCGGGCCATTAAAGTTGCCCTACTCGACCAAAAGGCGATTGCCGGAATTGGTAATCTCTATGCAGCAGAGATTTTACTCTCCGCCGGAATTCATCCAGAACGAAAATGCTACCAACTAACAGACGGAGACTGGCAAAAAGTTTCGCAGGCAACACGTCGAGTACTCCGGCAGGCAATTCGTTATGAGGGATCGACTCTCGGTGATGGGACGTACAGGAACGCTTTCAATAAAAAAGGGCGGTATCAAAATCACCACCGGGTTTATGGCCGAGAAGGAAAAATATGTCGACGGTGTCGCACTGGACAGGTCAAGCGGATCGTTCAGAGCCAGCGGGCAACCTTCTATTGCCCACAATGTCAACAGTCGTAAATTTGGGCGTGCATGCGGTGTTTGCACAGATTGGCAAATTCCGTTTTAATGAGAGGGTGTCCCCAGCACTTTTCCCAACTTCCAAGGAGTTATCATGGCCGGTCTCTTTCAGCACCGCGGGCTTTCCCGTCGCGGATTTCTCCAATCCACTGCCGGCACGGCACTGGCAGCAACAGCGCTGCCTTCCACCCTCTGGGCAGAAGATGGGAAAATCGTAAAGGCCGACCCGGAATCGACTGTCGGAAGACTTTTCAATTCCCTGACGGCAGAGCAGAAAAAGAATATTTGTTTTGACTGGAATCACCAAGATCCCCAGCGAGGGCTGTTGCGAACGTTTATTGCCAATAACTGGAATGTCACTCGACCTGAAATCAAAAGTGATTTTTATACCCCCGAACAGCGGGCAATCGTAAGGGAAATTTTCGAAGGCATCATCCAGCCTGATTGGCATGCACGCATCGATCAACAGTTGAAAGATGACTCGGGCGGGTTTGGTCACGACCAATCGATCGCCATCTTTGGCGACCCGAGTTCCGATCAATTTGAGTTTGTGCTGACGGGCCGTCATATGACGCTTCGTTGCGATGGCAATTCCGCGCCTCATGTTGCTTTTGGTGGCCCTATTTTTTATGGGCATGCAGCCAATGGATTCGATGAGGAAGCAGGCCATCCAGGAAATGTTTTCTGGCCCCAGGCAGAGGCCGCAAACCGTGTTGCCACGATGCTTTCCGGTCGTCAGCAACAGCAGGCGCTGTTGCCCCATTCCCCGGACGAATCCGCAGTCGGCTTTGGTGGGCCGGGAAAAGAGCGACCGGGCCTCCCAATCGGCGAACTCTCGGATGATCAAAAAGAAGAGATGCAAAAAGTCTTAACCAAGCTGATCGAACCGTATCGCCAAGTCGACCAGGAGGAAGTGCGTGCCTGTCTCAAAGCCCAGGGCGGCCTCGATGCGTGTCACCTCGCGTTCTATCGAGACGCAGATGTCGGCGAAGATGGTGTCTGGGACAACTGGCGTTTGGAAGGGCCGGCTTTTGTCTGGTACTTCCGCGGATCACCGCACGTGCATGTCTGGGTGAATATTGCAGACGACCCTCGGTTACCCCTCAACGCCTGAGTAACTTCAGTTGGCAGATGCCCCAGTTTACGATTTATCACAATCCACGGTGTACCAAGAGTCGGCAGACCCTTGAATTACTTCGATCCCACGGCATCGAACCGGAAGTGATTGAGTATCTGAAAAATCCTCCCTCTATGGCGGTCCTCCGAGAGCTATCAACAAAACTTGGGCTGTCACCCGAAGAGATGGTTCGCGCAAAAGAGTTTGCCGAGCTGAAATTAACGGGAAATCTTAATGCGCAACAATATTTTCAAAGCATGGCGAAGCACCCACGCACGCTAGAGCGGCCGATTGTTGTCTGTGGTAACCGCGCACGTATTGGGCGACCACCAGAAAATGTACTTGAACTGCTGCCCTAATTAGGTTGGCCCTCAGCGGAAACCAACGATCGGACATTTTATAGAAGGCGGAAACGGACCAAGCAGTGATCAAGGGCCCGCGAGAAAATCTGCTTCAAATTGTTCTAGTGTTTCTAGTAGAGCATCGCAGGCACTTTGCAGGCGTGATTCATCCAGGATTTTTGCTCCTTGATCATCGGTCACGTAAAACACATCGACCACCTGATCCAAGTAGGTGCCAATTTTTGCCGCCACAATCCCCAGTTTGAGATCGTGTATCTTTTTTGCCGCTGTATAGAGCAAGCCAAGGCGATCTGGAGCAAAGACCTGCAAAATGGTTGCTCGCTCGCTCGTCACATTATCAAACAAGACGCGCGTCGGTAGCCCCGAAAGCGTTGCTTTGTCGACGTCCTGCTTATTCCAGATGCGACGAAATCTTGGCACATCGGCATGCGGGTCCTTAAGGGCACACACCAATCGCTCGCACACCTTTTCGATACGCTCTTCCGGAGGCAGACCATCGTATTGGTTATCGATCCCATGAAAACGATCCAGTGCCCAACCACTGCTCAAAGTGTTGATCTGGGCCGAAAGTACCTCAACGCCTTCGCTCGCAAGTGCGCCCGCTAGCCGATAAAAAGTACCCGGTATAAGTGATAAATGAGCGGCAACGGTGAATTCGGTCACGCCGCGGTCAGGGTAATGCAGTCCCCAGGCATCGACGTCATTATTTCCTAACGTTTGCACCCGCCGTAGCGCCTCAACGACCTGCTCAGGCGGGGTCCCACGCAGATAAGTGACCGGAAGAGAATCGATCAGTTTGGTGACAGCTTCCGTGGAATCGCCAAAGAGGCCGGCAATCTTTTCCCGTTGCTTTTTTGCCCAGCCTTCATCACTGACCAACGTATCGCCACCCGTAAGATATTTCATCGCTCGATTATAAAACTGGGTCAATAATTCGATTTTCCAATCGTTGAGCACATCAGGGCCTACGGCTGCCATATCGGCCGCTGTCAGCACATAAAGCATCCGCAGCACCTCGGGAGAACCGACCTCCACCACGAAACTCTGCATCACAGCTGGATCGTTAATGTCATGCCAAAGCGCGGCTCGAGACATTAAAAGATGCTTGTGGACGAGAAACTCCAGCATCTCGGTCTGATGCTGTGAAAGCCCCAGGTAGCGGGCCGTATCGCCTGCAATTCGTTTCCCCACGTCACTGTGGTCCTCGACATATCCTTTGCCAAGATCGTGTACCAGCAGCGCGAGGTGCAAAATTTCTTTTTGTTTGATCGCAAGATAAACCTCTCCAAGGGGACCTGGGGACTGTGCAAATTCAATTGCTCTACGGACCGCAAGTAAACAATGTTCATCTACCGTATATTTGTGGTACTCGTTGAATTGCAACATCCCGCGCACGCGGGCAAAGGCGGGAATAAATTTTTCCAAGACTCCCATTTCATGAAGACGCGCTAAAATACGTGGTAGCTGTTGCGGTTTTGCGAGTAAGGAAAGAAAGCGAGTGATGGTTTCCTTGGATACTTCGTCGCATGAGGCGGCGGCCTGACGAACTGCTTCCCATGTTTCGTGCGAAATACGTTTGTCGTAAAGTGCCGAAAGTTCCGCAAGCCGCAGAACTTCGCTCAGGTCCGAACCGATTCGTTTCATCCCGTTGGGTGTTGCTGAAATGCGATAAGGACCCACACGAAAATCTCCGGCGACCCGGTGACTGAATAGCGCGGATAACCAATTCGCTAAGCGGGAGCGGCTGTAAGCGTTGGCAAAAAA
>CAUZBD010000166.1:0-5917 GCA_963577795.1 Planctomycetota bacterium
ATCTGCTCATGAAATCTTTACGAGTATAGAAAAAAGAATATGATGGAACCCGACGCGCCGGCAAGGTAAAAGGAACTCTCATGGCATCTGGAAATTACCAACTCGAATTCGAGCGCCCGCTTGCTGAATTGGAGGCAAGGATCGCTGAACTCGATGCGCAGGACGATTCGATTGATGGAGTTGTCGAGAAGCGGCGCGAGTTGCGGCGAGAGTTAACGGATCTGAGAAAGAAAATCTATAGTGAGCTTTCTTCATGGGAGACGGTTCGGGTGGCACGGCATCCGAGTCGACCGATGACAACCGACTATATTAATCTTGCTTTTGATGAGTTCGTTGAACTGCACGGCGACCGTTTTTTTGGTGATGATCGGGCGATGCGAGCGGGCTTCGCAAAATTAGGTCGATTTAAAGTGATGCTCATCGGTCATCAAAAAGGAAAAACACTTGAAGAACGACAGGAATGTTATTTTGGTTGCGCGCATCCCGAAGGCTACCGGAAGGCCATGAAAAAAATGGAGCTTGCTGCTAAATATAATTTGCCTGTGATTTGTCTGATTGATACACCTGGAGCATACCCGGGTATTGGTGCCGAAGAACGCGGTCAGGCCCAAGTGATTGCCGAAAATATGTTCGAGATGTCTCGCCTGAAAACGCCGATTATCTGTGTTGTGATCGGAGAGGGTGGTAGTGGAGGGGCTCTCGGTATCGGCGTCGGGGACCGCGTTGCCATCTTGGAATATTCCTACTATTCGGTGATCAGCCCAGAGGGATGTGCCGGTATCCTCTGGAAAAGTGCGGCGTATGCCGAAGAGGCTGCTCAGGCACTCAAATTAACCTCCAGGCACCTCCATGAGCTGGGAGCGGTCGATGATGTGATTGAGGAGCCGCTCGGGGGTGCCCATCGGGATCATCACCAGATGGCGGCTCGATTGAAGCTCTATCTGATCAAGGTTCTTGAGCAGTTGACCGAGCAACCGCTCGAGGAGTTGGTCGCAGCACGGTACGAGAAGTTCCGTCGCTTGGGCGTGTATCTTGAAGGTGCACAGTAGGGGGGCTGAACCGGAGAAAGCTTAAAAAAAGGACCTGTGACGAACGTCCGATAATGTTCCTTATGTTCGTTTTTAGGTCTATTTTCCGCTGGTTTTAGCCTCGTCTGGTTTTTGCGACCACCCGCTCCCGGCCCGGATATTCAACGTGGAAACGGCGCGGGCGGTATCTCGGCCGGTGCGGGTGATGCTGCTGGTTTGGCCTGAGCATCCGGAGTGGCGGTATCGGCGGATTGGGGCAATGTGGATTCAGGCGATCCCGACGGGGTCTCTGAACCTGCGTGCTCATGGTGGAACTCGGTGTCGAGTCGCTCCAGGATCGGATGAACCACCTCATGCATGCCCTTGGGCATGATCGAATCGAGCCGTTCGATAAAGTGACCGATATAGCACCCGGAGCGGCTTTCCAGGATGGATTGCCTAAAACTATCCCCCGAAAGACTGACTGCAAAGAAAGTGATCGCCACACAGAGAAGTCCTCCCTTGGCGAGTCCGGTGACTGCCCCCATTTGACGGTCGAATTCTTTGAGTTTGACGCGATCGATCAACCCGGAAAGCATACGAAAAAGGATCCAGATCACGAGCCCACACCCCACATAGATCAAAAGCATCGCCAGGAATCGATTGAGGGGTTCCTGGCCGCTGAGGTACGGAGCCAGATCGTTGCTGAACCGGAGAGCAACGAAATAACTCACAACCAGCGAGGCAAGTGAAGCGAGTTGCCAGACAAATCCCTTCCACGCACCGAACACCATGGCGGCAATCAACACAGTGATCATAATCAGATCGTAGATCTGCATCATTAAGTCCACCTTTTGAGGGGTGGCTGACGTGGTGGATATGGCAAGCGCGGGAGTATAGCTGCGGAGCGGAAGATGCTGAAGACCATTGTCCGGCTGTTTTACGTCCCGCTTGCTGGCACTGACAGCGATGCGGGAGGGAAATGGCGTTGGTCAAGCGGTGGCCTGTGGGCTATGGTGTCGGCTTCATTGGGGACAAACCGATGTCCGCCCTCCTTAATCGTCTTTCAGATATCTAATAAGTGAGCGGATATTCATTGTGGCAGGATTTAAGACACACATCACAACCAGTTCCGTACTCGGTGTCGCCTACGGTGGTGCCGGCGCGCTCTGGTTACAAAGTCCTCAGGGAGATATTCCTGTTGCAACGTGCATCCTAGGCGCCGGATTATGTTCGGTTGGCGGAATGTTGCCCGATCTGGACAGCGATACGGGTGTCCCGCTTCGAGAGACTGTTGCCTTTATCGCCGCAACCGTTCCGCTGTTATTGATGGACCGCTTTTCTCAGATGGGCTTTTCCTCCGAAGCGATGGTCGCAGCCGGTGTAGTCGTCTATCTGGCGATCCGTTTCGGATTGCTTGCAGTACTCAAGAAATTTACCGTTCATCGAGGAATGTTTCACAGTCTTCCTGCAGCCCTTATTGCCGCGGAGATCGGCTTCCTCCTCTGCTCTGGTGAAACGCTGGAGCAACGCTATTATAAGGGAGGTGGTTTGCTATTGGGCTTTCTCTCGCATCTGATTCTCGATGAAATCTGGAGTCTAGATTTCAGTCATGCGCGGATCAAGAGTTCATTCGGTACAGCAACAAAACTGTGGGGATCTTCCCGGTTGGCAAACGTTGGTGTGTACATCGTTGTGATTTCACTTGGCCTCATCGTGTGGAAAGACCCAGGATTTGTAAGTTCGGTGGAAGCGCAACTCAAGCAAGGTAAATCGGTTCAGCGGATCGCAATCGAAGAGTTCAAAACACTTTTCCGTTAACGAGTGCAAGAGACGGCAAAGCATTATTTCGCGCTTGACCGACTGTCGACCCAGAGTGTGACGGGGCCATCATTCACCAGTTCGATTTGCATATCTGCACGAAATTTTCCAGATGCAACCGTAACGCCTGCCGCGCGAGTACGTTCTATGAATTTTTCGTAATACTCCTCTGCCTTCTCTGGTGCCGCAGCGCTGATAAAACTCGGACGCCGACCCTTGCGGCAGTCCCCAAATAACGTGAATTGACTGATTACCAAAAGTTCTCCGCCCGTATCGAGCACTGACCGATTCATCTGTCCGGCATCATCGCAAAATATTCGCAGGTGTAAAATCTTTTGGGCCATCCAGTCCAGATCGGCTTCGGTATCCTCTACGGAAATTCCAAGCAAAACGACCATCCCAGCGGCAATCTGCCCAGATGCCTGATCCTCGATGTGTACTGAGGCGCGAGAGACACGCTGGAGACATGCCCGCATCGGTTTACCCCCCCCTGCTCTGTGGTAATGCAGCCGGTTGAGGGCGCAAACGGAGCGCGAGTAGGAGACTGGGAGGTATAAAAGCGAGGTTCCCAATCAGCATGGCAAGCCCGAAGGTTGCCATGCCGAGACACGTGGCGATTCCTAAATGCATCAGCACGGCGGTCAACAGGATGACCGGTCGCGTGAGTCGATTCCAGATGAGGACACAATAAAACAATTCAAATAGTACAGTGATGTGGGTGAGGAATGCGAGCAACATCGGCCAAGTTGCCAACGAGGTGAGATCAATCGTTTGGTACTCGTAGTTTGCAATCGAGAGCCACATCGCGGATCCATCCCACCAACTTCCCCCCAGCATTTTTCGAGCTCCGGCGAAAAAATAGATAATGCACATATGAATCTGAATCAGTCGGATGGCAATGTTTGCAGAAACAGAGTCACGCATTCTGTGAGCAGTCGCTTTCCCTTGACGCTGTCGTTTTCGCCACCAGGCGTCTACCGAAAAACGGGCACCACAAGGGCCGATCACGAGGTACATGGTGAGCATGACATTGATTTGATCCAGTCCGAACAGAGCGCCTGCTGCGCGATGCATGTACGAGACGGTGAGCAAGAATGCCAATACGGCGCTGGTGCGACTGAAGGCTCCCAGAGCCAACATCAAAAACACCAGGATGGCAAACCCATGGGCCATCCAGAGCAAACTCGTTGAGTGGATCGAGAGGAAGTGCGACCAGAAATAATGGTTCGCTCCTCCTTGCGCTTCCCAGGTTTGTTGGAGGAGATCTCCCGATATCCATCCCTGAGATCCAAAGAAATCCGAAAGATCCAAGCTCCAGATAAGATGGGTGTACAGTAGTAGGAGTCCCGTAAAAAAGCGAATGCTTGCCAGGGTTGCCGGATCGATTGCCGTAAACCAGAACTGGTCCCAGCCATCGACGACATCCTTTAGCCAGGATTGAACCGCTTTCCAGATTACGTTCATGGCTGACTCCCGGTGCGTACGGTTATAATTTCACCGGTCTCGAGCAAATCTCTATCCCGGGGGCTTCGCCCACTGGCGAGTTCCTCCGGTGTGAGAAGATGGTGACGCATGAGATGCATTTCAACCTCATTGGCACCCGAAATATTAAGCAGGTGTCGGCCATAGGAGTTTGCCCGCTTTTGAAAATCGTTTCGCTGCCTTTCCCATCGCATGTGGTCCTGCTGCCAGACTATTTCAAATCGAGGATTATCCGGACGAGGGGGTTCGTCTTCCCAGAGTGCTGCGAGTTGTTCACTCAGCATGAAATGGCGATGGTAGCGGAGTCGTGGCCAATGTTGATTGGAATCGGGAATCTTACCGCGCTCGCTGCGACCATCGGCAAACCGCAACTCGTATTCGATAATGTGACCCGGTCCGGGGTCCGGTGCAAAAAAGGCATACCCGTGGCTGACGTTCCCCGCTTGGACATACGGAGCCGCTCCCTGAAGAAGCCATCGCGCGAGGCGACTCCTGGGCATAACCATTGCGGCAGGCGTCGCGATCACGATCACCAGATGTACGAGCAGCAGCAAACTGATCGCAATCCGAAAACCTCGCCCGGAGGTTGGCTTTGAGACGCTTTGCACCACCACCGACTTCGTCCGCTTCTTTTTTCCCATGGGGCTGATTATCACCCGAAGGGGCCATTCTGGCAAAGGCGAAAAGAAACGCAAAGGAATAAAGAAAAAAGCCGTGTGCCCTCCCGAGGGCACACGGCTCTGAAGACCGCATCAAGATTGATTATCGAGTACCGTTCGCACTGGCGAGTTGCGTACTGGGGAAGTCGATGGTGACATCGGCCACCTGACCACTCAGCAGCTTAATTGTTCGCTCTTGCGATACCGTGGTTCCATCACGGTTCACTTCGGCCCGAATCGTATATCCTTCCCAACGTTGTCCATCAGCCAACCGGCTGGTCTGAAAAACGCGGACTGGTCCGGTCGACTTTGTTGCCTGACCAGCCAAAAACACTTTAGCATCCGCGGGAACATGGATTCGGAGTGTGGTTTTCTCGGCTTCATTTGCCGGCAGTTCATCAACGAGTTGTGTCTCCTCGTTTTCAGTATCCAGGGAGAATTGCACTTCTGGGTGCTCCCCTGCCCTTGCATAGACCACACGATTTTCTATGCGAGGGGTCCCATCCTGATCCATTTTGGCCTGGATTTCATACTTGTAGCGGTTGCCTGTCGTGACTCCTCGAGACACGTAGGTGCGACGGTTACCGGTACTTGTGGTTGGTCTGCCGTTCACCAAAACAGAAGCACCATCCGGCACATTGACAGTGAGATAGACAGCATCAGAACGGGATGGTCTTGCCCTACCCGATTTGGAATCGCTTTTATCGGCAGGGGCATCCGTTGGCTTTTCTGCTTCTACCGGTGCCGCTTCCATGACATCAGATTCTATAACGCCGCCCGCGCTCCCATAGGATCCGTAGCTGCCATAGCTGCCATAGCTTCCGCCTGAACTTCCGCAGGAGTTGTAGTAGACCGCCTGATATCCATAACTGCCGTACGATCCATAACTACCGTAGCTGCCGCCGGATCCGTAGCTGCCATTCGAACCGTAACTGCCATTCGAACCGT
>CAUZBD010000167.1:0-5911 GCA_963577795.1 Planctomycetota bacterium
GCCAACTTATTGCGTAGATCCGTATAAAAATGCCCTGGACTCTGCAACACGGTTTTGGGAGACTCCCGCCGCCTTCGAGTCGCTAAAACGGCTCTTTTCTTCACAAGGGGATAAAACAGGATTTACCCTGAGGAGACGCAGATCGTGACTTTTCGTGCAATATCCACTGTCGCTTTATTTTCGTTCCTTCTTGCTACCGGTTTCCAGAACCAGAGTACCGCTGAGGATTGGTCGATTCGTAAAATTAGTCCTTTTGGAAAACGTACTGCTGGGGAGAAAGCACCCAAAAAGACAAAGCTAGAAACGGAAAAATCGAAATCAGAAAAAGTAAAAAAAACGGATGAAGAGTCCGACGAGCTAGCCCGTCCATTAACGGCCATAGAAATCAGAAAAAGTTTTTCCCGAATTGGGCAAGAAACCGCAGCCGCATTCTCGCGGACACGTAAGGCTTTGACGCCAGAGTTTGACTGGCCAAAGTGGGAACCGTTACGAATTAAGTTTCCGCGCTTGATGTCTGCTTCCAATCCAGAGAAAGCGGTTCCAGTGAAAGCAGTTCCAGTGAAATTGGCCACTCCGGAAAAATAATTCCGTTCTAATTCTTATGGAACTAGGTTCGTTCTATTGCCTCTGAATCGCATGACAGCAATTCGCCACATTTTCATCAAGCTACAGTGGGCCCAGATCATGCTTTTGGCTATTTTGGGCGGATGCAATGGTGCGGGTGGTACCTTCAAAGCGTTCTCTCCTGAGAAAATCGTAGGCGGCAGCAAAGATGCTGAAATTCGCCAGGCTGCGATCGAGGATGATTCTTTTCCGAGCGCAACTGAACGGGCGACACCAAAGTAAGCGGTCGACAGAAACCTTCTCAGGGGCTCCTGAATCCTCGAGCCATGACTTAGAATGGGGGAATGCCCACCCATTTGATCCTCGGCACCGCTGGTCACATCGACCATGGGAAAACTGCTTTAGTACGCGCGCTGACGGGGATCGACACAGATCGGCTACCCGAAGAAAAGAAACGTGGTATTACGATCGAGCTCGGTTTTGCCGAGCTTGAGTTGGGTGAATATCGCCTGGGGATCGTCGATGTGCCGGGGCACGAGCGATTCGTCCGCAATATGCTTGCCGGGGCAACGGGAATTGATATTGCGCTTTTTGTTGTGGCAGCCGACGATTCGGTCAAACCTCAGACCCGCGAACATCTGGAAATCCTCCGCCTCCTCAACCTCTCCGCCGGAGTCATCGCACTTACCAAGTGCGATGTTGCCGATGCAGAGTGGATCGATTTGGTCGAGTCTGAAGTTCGCGAATTAGTTCAGGGTACTTTTTTGGCCGATGCCCCCATTGTCCGCACAAGTTCCCTGTCGGGAATGGGGGTTGAGCAACTAAAAGATCAGCTACTCAGCAGCATTGCATCCGGAGTAAAAATTGATGCTTCGCGAACAGCAGGTCCCTTTCGCATGGCAGTTGATGGCACTTTTTCACTCCCGGGTCATGGAACGATCGTTCGTGGGAGTGTCCTTCGGGGCATACTGAATGTCGGCGATGAATTGCATGTTTACCCCAGCGATCGGATTGCTCGCGTTCGCAGCCTACAAACACACGGACGCGAGGTGACGCAGATCGAACGTGGCCAGCGTGCTGCCGTTAATCTTGCCGGTATCACACAGGAAGAAATTTCGCGGGGCAGCGAGCTAGCAAGCCTAAATCTTCTCAGGCCGTCTCGGCTCCTTGGTGTCGAACTAGTATCCATTTCCGCTTCTCGGAGCGTCCTCAAACACCGCCAAAGAATTCGCATACATCTGGGAACCACAGAAGTTCTCGGGCGCATACTGTTGCGAGAATCTGTCCCTATCCTTCCCAAAGAACGTCGTGTCGCCCAACTGCTTCTGGAAACACCCGTGACCACGTCTTGGGGACAACCGTTTGTGATCCGTAGCGAGTCTCCAGTCAGAACGATCGGTGGGGGAAGGGTTTTAGCACCCGAGACTTGGAAGTTTCGCCGCAAGAAAACTGAGGATTGGAACCAACTCGAAAATCTCCGTGAGGAAAATATCTTATTCCGAGCCGCAGCGGCGGTCTATTTCTTTCGCTGGCAACCGTGGCACGCGAATGATTTACATCGTGCCGCTGGGATCGAAGAACCGGAAAAAGTGCGCGATCAATTACTTGCCGCACACGAACTGATCGAATGCGTAACGGTGTCGCCAACCCGTCAAATGGAAATTCATCATCGTCACCTCGAGCAACTTGGTCGCGATCTTGGAAAAACACTAGCAAGACTCCATGACGAACACCCACGGAACCTCAATTTCCCTCAAAGCCAACTCGAAGAAAAATTCCGTTTCCTCGGGGATCGGGTGACCACCAAAGCACTGCTTGAGCGACTTGCAGCACAGAATATCATCTGTTTAAACATGCGTGGTGTGGCCTTGCCCGACCGCGGGCCGCGGTTATCGCAGAAGGAAGCACAACTTCTGGAGGAACTCACGCTTCAATACCACGATGCCGGGTTCCGACCACCTTCGGTCAATGATATTCAAACGCAGGCAACTCACAATCGCCAGAGCATTCCACAACTGATCGAGTTGGCAGAGGCACAGGGCTTACTGATTCGCTTAAGCGATTCACTACTCCTACATACGGAGATCGAAGAGAGCCTTCGACTACGATTGAACAAACGCTATGGGAACGGAGCAGGGTTTACCGTAAGTGGGCTTCGGGAAGAACTGGGTATCTCACGAAAATACGCTGTTCCGATCTGCGAGTACTTGGACCGCATCGGCTTTACCCGTCGCAGCGGTGATCTCCGAGTGATTATCGACACGGAAAAGACTCCGACCGCATAGCGGTTCTATACCGCGACCAAGACCAAGCGGACAGCGACCGGATACAGCCAAACCAAGTCAGCCGAGAGAATCTTCTGCTTGCTCTGTTGATCGTTTGCGACGAATCTCCAGATAGAAAAACGTTCCGAAAGTTCCTGCAATCGCAAACGGCATGGCCATCATAAAAAGGATGCTCCAGAAGTAACCGCGGACCATCTGCGCATGTTGTGGATCATTCTCTGAAAGCGCATTCTTGCAGCCGGGACACGCATCCGCACATTGCGATCCGACCATCACCACCAGCAACACGATCAGCAACAGTCGCATCCAGAAAGCGACTCGTGTGATGTGCCGTATTTGACGCTGCAGTTTTAACATCATACGTAATTCCTCGTCCGGAACCTTCTATGAAATTATAGGGGCCCTACAGTAACAGGTCTAGAGAAAATCCACGATACCGCCTCAGGTGGATAGATCTGATAGAGCATCAAATAGACGATCACACCCGTGACCGAAACATAGAGCCAGATCGGAAACGTGATTTTGGCCCATTTTCGATGCTTGATACGGTTATCTTTGAGGCCGTAATAGATCGTAATCACCGCACCAACCGGAACGTACATGGCAAGGATCACGTGCGTTACCAGAATGACGTAGTAAAGACAGCGAACGACAAGAGGCGGATAAGGGGGAAACCGTGTACTGCCGGCCAAATAGTGGTACGTTAGGTAACAGATCAAAAAGACGATAGAAACGAAAAAACAAGAAAGCATCGTCCATTTATGAGCTCGCTCTTTGCCCTGTTTGATCAAGACATAGCCGAGCAAAAGCAGTAGCGTCGCAAGAAAATTAAGCGTTGCGTTAACAAGCGGAAAAATTTCAGCATCCACATTCATGCCGCTTGATCCTCAGCGGCAGGAACCGGTGCGGGGCTATCGATTGGCGCGGTTTTGGCCCCTTTGTTTTGGATTGCTTTTCCCGCATCCACCGGTTCTGCCAGTATGGCCGGGAGTTCGGCCTTCAGTCGCACAATATCCGCCGCGTCATTGTAGCGAAATTGCCCACGTGGTTTTCCCTGCTTATCGACCAGAACCAACCGCCGTGAATGGGTCTTGAAGCCGGCAGGCACATCGATTGCCCGACCAAAACGGGCGACCTGTGACAAATCGCTCGTTAAAAATAACCACTTCTCCGGATCGGCATCAAATAACTGAGCATATTCGGCGAGCGTTTGTGGACTATCGACGTCCGGATCGACCGAAATAGAGACAAACTGCACATCTTTAAAATCGGGGTCTCGATTCAAAGCAGCAATTGCCTGATTAAGGCTTTTGCATTCATGCGGGCAAGAAGAGAAAAAGAGACTTGCGATCCATACTTTTCCTTCTAATTCTTTGAAGGGAAATTGCTCCGCCCCTTGAGACGTCATCTCAAACGAATCGAGATTAACGGGTTCGACCGGATTTTCAGATTCTCCCCCTTTTGCATCCGCGACTTTTTGCCCTGAACTACGTTCACTCAATTGATTCGAAATCCGCACCATCGAATAAAGGGCGTAGCCTGCGAGCGTAAGAAGCAAAAGGGATGCCCAGATTTTCACCGACTTACTCATGAGAGAAGATCTCCCTTGGTGGTACGACGGGCGGACCACCAAGCAATCGCAAGGCAGAGGGCGGCAAAGCCAAGAGTGACAAGTAAACAGACTGTCGCGCTCGGTAAATCCGGAAAGGGCAGGTCGAACAGCAAACGTCGGAGACCGGCAACCGCATAGGTAAGCGGATTGATCCACAGAATGTAAGCGAGCAAATTATCGCTTGCAGGAAAAAAAGCGCCTGAGAGCAACCACATGGGAAGCAGCACAACGCTCATGATTGCATGAAATCCCTGCGTAGAATCGAGCCTCCAGGCCAGAATAAATCCTAAGGCGGTAAGACCGATGGCAATCACAAACAGGTAAGCAACAATTGCCAATAATTGCAGCGGGGAAAAGGAAATGCCAATTGTGAGCCCGAGCAGTAAAAACAGAAGACCTTGCGCGAGGGCAATAAGACTCCCCCCGAGCACCTTGCCTAACACGAGCGCAAAGCGCGAAACGGGAGCGACCAGCACCGCCTGCAAAAAACCTTCGCGGCGGTCCTCAATGATCGAGATCGTTGCAAAGATGGCTGTAAATAACACGATCAGCACCAAGGTGCCCGGGAAATAATACTGAAAGTAATTCATCGACTCGCCACCCTCGGTAGGCACGCGGAAGGAGGAACCAAACCCCGAACCGAACAGCAGCCAGAATAATATAGGCTGTCCGACGGCTCCAATCACCCGATTTTTCTGGCGAAAGAATCGAACCAATTCCCTCTGACAGAGTGTCCAAACAGCCAGCCATGCTCCCGCCACATGGGGAACCGGCACAGTCGGTGTTGTCGAAGATGTCGTCACGGAAGATGTACCATTAAAAAGTTTCCAGCTAATCTTTTCCTGCTTCGCGAAGTCGATCTTGCCGGAATCGATGTCCGGTCCGATCGATGAACACATCTTCAAGCGATGGTCGAGCATATGTAATCGCATCGATGCGACCGGGAAATGCCTCCACAATTTTAGCGATCAAACGATGTCCTTCCGGCTGCTCAAACCGGACTTCGTCGTCCAAGACTTCGACCGAGAACCCAAATTCTCTCCGAATGTCCTCCGCCAACTTCGCGCTCTCTTTAGTTTGAATCGTAATCGTATCTCCGCCCACTGTCGCCCTTAAAGCATCGGGGGTATCGATCGCCACCAACTTACCTTCATTCAGAATGGCCACTCGGTCTGCTTTCTCAGCCTCTTCGAGCAGGTGCGTCGTCAAGACGACTGTAACTTGCTGGGTTTCTTGTAGCTGACGAAGGTAATTCCAGAGATCGCTACGGGCCACCGGGTCGAGTCCCGTACTCGGTTCATCGAGTAAGAGCAGTCGTGGCCGATGGAGCATCCCCTTGGCTAATTCGACGCGTCGCCGCAACCCGCCGGAAAGTTTCTCAACCAACTCGCTACGGCGGTCCCGAAGACCAACCTGCACGAGTAGTTCTTCTCGCCGCGCACGGAGATCA
>CAUZBD010000168.1:0-5879 GCA_963577795.1 Planctomycetota bacterium
CAGCAACTTTTTGATAGCAAAAACACTCAAAAAAGCCGCTTCGACCACCTGGAGCTCAAACCAGGTTTTCAGTCCAGAAATCGGGTGATAGCGCTGTGTACCTGCACTGACAGCTAGGCAGCTATCAGGAACTAATTGATTGTCATGTCAGGTGGAGATTGCCGCCTCCATTAGCCTGAAACCTACAACTGAAAACTCGGTTTATCGCCAATGAGTTGACCGTTCGATAAGGTGCTTTAGCGGTCGGCAGAACCTAGTTGTTGACAACTAAATTTAACTTAGGCGTCGTTCCGCTTATGGGGATCGCCTTGATTTGCCAGACGGTCTCCCACTCGCACCGCATACTTGGTCCGATGCGCAACTGGCCTTCGATCACCGTTTTCCTGCCTCCGCTTTAACCAAAGCCATGATGCCCGCCCGCACCGACCTAGGCAATTCGGCCCATGCGTCGATAATCGACTGTAGATCAGCGTTGATCAGGGTGGAATGTGCATCAGGTGTGCCGGATTCTGTGCCGCGCTGATCAAGAAGAGATGTTTTCATCGGGGTTTCTGTGAGTACTTCGAATCCAGTGTCGCCCACTCGTGCTGCTCATTTTTTTGCAGCGGTCTTTCTGAAATCGCATGCTACTAGACACTTACGGTTGAAGAACCGGTAGATTGCCCCAAAATGGCAAACAGAAATTCCGGGACATTTGGACCCAAATACGACTAAATTGCTTGACTGGGAGCAATTAAAAATTATCCTAAAGGCTTGTGTGCGGTAACTATCTCAAGGGCAAGGCCAATGAAGCGGTCGGGTGTATTACGATTACTTGCTTCCTTCTTTGCGGTGGTGCTTTGCGCAGCGACCGCGCGCGCCGGTTTTGACGATTCGAACTCGGCCAATATCATTCTCTGGTCGGGCACCGATCTTTCCAGCACCCAGGTCACGGCGGCTCCGGGGGATACGGTCCAGCTCTTTACGATCATCAACAACAACAACGGCAACTACGGGCATTCACACGGCAACTGGGTCCCGACCGTTGGATACAACATCGACGCAAAGTGGAATCCCGATGCCGTGGACGGCGCAAGCTTCAATTGGGACAACAACCCGGGGTACAGCGGCGTAAACGGGCAGGGCGCCAGCGTCTCAATCTATAGCGATCACCTCTACTGGTTGCTGGGGAATGCGAACTATGGCGCCCACAACATGAGTGCTTGGGAACAGTCGCGCGACAACGCTCTGGGCACCGCATCGTGGCGGACGCTCTCGAACTTCAGCATTTATGTTGGAGCCTATCATCCCTATGCGTACATGTACGAGAACAGCATCCTCACCAGTTTTTCGTTTGACGTGAAGAGTGACGTTTTCGACAACGTGCCCTTTACGGCACAGTTGATCGACGGAGAGATGATGGCGGTGTTCGAGTCGGACATCGGCGTTGGCTTCTGGGCCCGATCGGTCTACGACCCGAATGTGCTCCTGGAAAGTTGGGCGACCGATGCCAACACCAACGGCACCACGCTCCGCGTGATGACACCTCTGAGCAGTCTCGGCGGTGCGGTTCCTGAGCCAACGACGATGGCTCTCTTGGCTCTTGGCTGCCTTGGCTTGCTCACCGCAGGCCGGCGACGTCGCTAAACGTGGCGGTTCTTCTCCGCTACTCTTTACCAACAACCTCTCCACTCGCCGTCCAAACCCCTTGTTGGGCTGCAATAGGCAATCTGGCGACTTCCCTAAAACGCTGCTGGGGTTAAAGTGCAGAGGGAAAAACAAACGCAATAACAAGCAAGTGGAAGTCCGCCATGGAAATTGCCATCGTGGGAGCAGGCATTGCGGGAGTGACCTGCGGAAGGCAACTCCACGCGGGCGGCGCACACGTCTCGCTCTATGAGAAAAGCCGCGGGGCAGGGGGCCGGATGGCCACGCGGCGGACGGCCGATGGCCTTCGATTCGATCACGGTGCCCAGTATTTCACCTTGCGCGATCGGCGGTTCCTGGCGGCAGCAGAAGCGTGGAAACAAACAGGGCTGATCGCCCGGTGGACTGGAACGATCGTAGAAATCTCCTCCGCTGGCACGATCGATAAAACCAACGACGAGCGGTTTGTGGCAGTACCTGCCATGAACGCCCTCTGCAAACATCTGGCCGAAGGACTCTCCGTGCAGACGCAAGCGCACGTGGGTCGACTCGAGCCACACGAAAAGAGGTGGGAACTTTTTTCGACCGAAGGGGATTCACTCGGCACGGCCGATTGGGTGATCAGTTCCGCACCTGCCGAACAAACGGCTGCTTTGATGCGGCCGTCGCAAGGTATCGTGCAGGCGGCTTCCGTCGCGGAAATGCTCCCGTGTTGGGGAGTGATGATTGCACCGACCGAGCCCTTGGACGCTGTGCCTTTTGATGGTGCCTTTGTCAACACAGGCCCTCTCCGCTGGGTCGCCCGCAATAGCAGCAAGCCGGGACGGGAGGCAGGGCAGGAAACCTGGGTCTTGCACGCGAGTGCGGAGTGGAGCGCGGCGCATTGGGAAAAACCACCGGAGTGGATTGCCCAAAACCTCTGGGAAACATTTTGTCGACTCATCAAACTCCATCCTCCAAGCAATACGGTGTTTCAAACCGCCCATCGCTGGCGATACGCCCTGGTCGATTCAGCGTTTTCGGAGCGTTTTGCGATCGATCCGCAGTTTCAACTGGCTGCCTGCGGTGACTGGTGCGGCGGACCACGCGTGGAGGGGGCGTATCTGAGCGGATTGTGCCTCGCAGAACATTTAGGCAAACAACACCTCTAGACTCTCCGGCGGTCTTTCTGAAAGGCGATTCACGGGTCTGTTACACTGAAACGAGAATCATTCCACGAATTTGCGAGAGACGCATGGCAACTGCAACGCTTCCCCAAACGCTGTCCGAACTTCGCGCATCAGGGTGGCAATCGATTTCTGTGAAGGAAGAACTTCGACGCGGAATCATTCGCGCGCTCGAATCCGGTGAACCACTCTTTCCGGGAATCGTTGGCTATGAGGATACGGTCATCCCGGAAGTCGTTCTGGCGGTTCTCGCCGGACACGACATGCTCTTTCTCGGCGAGAAAGGACAAGCGAAAAGCCGCGTCATGCGGATGCTCGTCCGTTTTCTGGACGAGGCAATTCCGTATCTTGATATTCCCGGATGTCCGGTCCATGAAGATCCGCTCCACCCGATCACGCAAACAGCCCAAACTTGGTTAGGTGAGCGTGACGAAAGTTCCGTGCCGATCAAGTGGTGGCATCGCGAGGATCGCTACACCGAGCGACTCGCCCCCGGCACGAAGTTTGCCGACATCATCGGCGAAATCGACCCGGCAAAGCTTGTGGCAGGGGTGACCATGGGTGCTGAGGATGCGCTGCATTTCGGGTTGATTCCGCGAATGCACCGCGGCATTTTTGCGATGAACGAACTACCAGAACTGGATGAACTGGTGCAAGTCGGTCTGTTCAACATTTTAGAAGAGCGAGATGTCCAGATCCGGGGTTATCCGATCCGGTTTGAGGTAGACGTGTGCGTGCTGTTTTCGGCCAACCCCGCAACCTACAACCGCAGCGGCAAAGTGATCCCGCAACTCAAGGATCGCATCGGTTCGCTCATTCGCACCCACTACCCGCGTGAGCGTGAACTGGCGATTGAGATCACGCAGGCTGAAACGGTAGAGACAGAGGCAATCGATTACCCGGTGATTGTTCCCCGGTTCATGTGTGAGTTGATCGAACAGATCACACTTGAGGCCCGCCGCAGCAAGTATGTCGATCAACAATCGGGAGTCAGTGTTCGCTTTTCGCTGGCCAATTATCGCATAATGATCGCCAGTGCGAGGCGGCGGGCGATTCTGCACGGGGAATCACCGGCAATACCCCGGATGAGTGATTTAGCGCACCTGGAAAGCAGTGGTCTGGGTAAGCTGGAACTGGATCTAATGGGCAGTCAGCAGATGAGCGAGTCGCAAGTGCTCGAGCATATCGTGGCCACCGCGATTGGCACCGTGTTCGGCGAGTATGTGGAAACACACGGCCTGGCCGAAATCGCCGAGATCTTTTCGCGTGGTGTACGGATTGAGGTCGGCGACATGCTACCTTCTTCGGTCTATGCCGAAAGGCTCACGCGGGTTCCCCCGGTTTGGGAAAAGGCGTTTGAGGTCAACGCCGCCGAAAGCGAGGCGGTGCGGGCAAGCTGCGTCGAATTTGTTTTGGCGGGCCTTTATGCGATGGATAAAATTTCGCGTTACCAGCAGCATGGGCAAATTTCCTACAAGCTCGGATCGGACGGTGACGCATGAGTCGGAAACGCGGTCCGGGTGGTGTGATTCACACGTATCAGCGGTACGATCCCGGTCAGTTTCCTAGTCCCACCAGCCCCCCGCCGGACATGGTCTCCGGTGCGTTTGAACACATGCTCGCCTGGGGCAACCGGCGACGGCTTACCGAAGAGGAGTTGGCTCGTGCGATTCGTATCGACCCGAGTCAGATCTCGGGCCTGGGACCGAGTCTCGAGGCGTTGCGGCGGCTACTCGAAGAGCGCAAGGCCAAAATTCTGGCAACCTACGAGATCGAACCCGCGCTGCAGGAAACTTCCGAACAGTGCGACCGGGGGGCTGAGAGTGTGCGGTTGCCGGCTGCGGAGCGACGTTTTTTCGACACCGCCATCCAGGAACGCCAACTCTACGATCTTGAGCGGCTTTGGTATCGGCTCGATCGCGAGACGCACCCGGCGGCGGGTCGCTTGGTTTCGCTGATTGAATCACTCGGGGTATTTTATCAAATCGAGGAACTGGTCGCGCGCTATGAATTCACCGGGACCGAAACAGTAACGCCCGAACAAGCGATTGAAATCAAGCAGGAACTTGAGCGGATTGAGCAGCTGCTCAAACAACTGGAAGAGGCGGAAAAAAATGGACAGATCTATCTGATCGACACCGAGGCGCTTGCTGAGTTTGTCGAAGAGGCCGATCTCGACGAACTGGAAGGCCTGCAACAGAAAGTAGCCGACTATCTGCGGCAGGCCGCCGAAGAACAAGGACTCGGCAACCGCGAGGGAAAAATCGAGTTAAGCCCGGAGGCCTACCGTATCTTTCAGAGTAAGTTGCTCGAGCGGATTTTTTCCAAGCTTGAGCCGTCACGAACTGGCCGTCATCAAACGAACGTTGCAGGGGAGGGGAGTGTTGAGTTGCAGAGCACCTGCCCTTATACGTTTGGCGACAGCGTCACGCAGATGGACATTCCCCAGTCGTTCACCAACGCCATTCTGCGGAGCCGAAGTCGCAACGAGCCATTGCGGCTTTCGGGCGAAGATATTGTCGTGCACCGCACCCGCAACACACCGAAGTGCGCAACAGCAGTGATCATGGATATGAGCGGCAGCATGCGCTACGAGGGCCAGTACATCAACGTGAAAAAAATGGCGCTCGCACTGCAGGGGCTGATTACCCGTGAGTATCCTGGAGACTCGCTCAGCTTTTTTGAAATGTTTACGCATGCAGCGGCGTGCAAGCCGAATCAGATTATTGATCTGCTGCCCAAACCGGTCACGATCACCGACCCGGTGGTCCGCTACCGCATCGACATGTCGCGGCCTGAAATCAGCGAGATGCAATTGCCACCCCACTTCACCAACATTCAACATGCGCTGCAGCTTGCGCGGCTCAATCTGGCCAATCGAGACACACCCAACCGGCAGATTGTGCTGATCACCGATGGGCTGCCCACCGCGCATTATGAGGGGGAGTGGTTGTATTTACTTTATCCACCGGATCTGCTCACCGAGGAGGCGACACTCCGCGAGGCACTACTGTGCAAGCAAGCGGGAATCACGATCAATTTCTTTTTAATTCCCAGTTGGTCGCAGTCGGAGGAAGACATTCGCTT
>CAUZBD010000169.1:0-5877 GCA_963577795.1 Planctomycetota bacterium
CGTTCGAAAAATATCTGTTTCTGTAGTTCGATCGAGGATCCGCTTTCATTGAGTATGGTCTCTAACTCTGCGAGGCTCGTCACCTTTGCCCGCGCCATGAGGTCCTTGGTTTGTCCACCGTAAAACTGTTTGTCCACCTGCTCTTCGATTGCGGGAATCGCTTCTTCGGGAATGACTTGGAGGGCAGCGACCACGATCATTTTTTCCTCGATCATTGGTCTGAGCATCTTCTCCATAATGCTCATGCGGATTTCAGCGGATTTTTTTTCAGGAATTTGCGCTCGGTTCTCTTCCATGATTCGATCGACAGTAGCGAGAATTTCGCCAGCCAAAATGACTTCTGGTCCGACTCGGGCAATAATCCGCGCATTCTCGAGCGTTTTTGCCCCGAGTGGTCCATCCTGACTTTCCCACGGCCGTTGATCGGTCGTTGCGTTTCCTTGGGGCCCGGTTTCGACCTCTGCGTTGTGTTTTGCCGCCTCCTGCTTCGGATTTTTTCTGGACAATTGCGTAGGATCGACATAATTTCTGAAGGGAAGCACCGTTGATCGATTGGCCTGCTGTGCCCGGGTCGTTTGCGGTGTGCAAACCGCGAGCATCGCGACGATCAAAATCGTCTTTCTCAGTCGAGACAGAGGTGAAACCAACGCAGAGCCTCCAAAGTGTAAACGGCAATCGATCGCGCCGCTGCCGGAAAAAAAGACGGAATAAAGCGGCGGGATTATAGCGGCAACTATCTGGCCCGCAACAGGGATTTCGCTTCCTCCAAAATTTCGTCGGCTTCGGTGACTGCCGCGGGGAAGGGGATATAAGCGGTGCTGGCATCGACAATCCGTACTGGCTGTGTCGCCTGGATTTTGAGTTGCTCGATCCGCTTTTGGTCGCGGTAGTGGAGGACGATCGCGCGGTTTTCCATCCGGATCGCGTGGATTCCCCAGGTTGCCGCTTCGATCCTAAGCATCGCAAGATCGAGAAGTCTGCTAGCAGACGCAGGCGGTGGCCCGAAGCGATCGACCATCTCTTCCCGAATATCCTCCAGGTCTTCGGTGGTGGTGATGCGAACGAGTCGACGATAGAGGTCGATCTTACTTTTCAGATCCGGGACATAGCTGTCCGGCAGGATCGCTTCACCCGGCAGATCAATATCCACATCACACATCTGCCTTGGCGGCTGCCTGCGCAACCGGCCCACGGCCTGTTCGAGCAGTTGACAATAAAGTTCGTAACCGACCGCGGCGATATGCCCACTCTGCTGCGTTCCTAAAATATTGCCCGCTCCACGGATTTCCAAATCCCGCATGGCAATTTGAAATCCGGCCCCCATCTCGCTGAATTCTTCAATGGCCCGCAATCTGCGCGACGAGGTGGGCGTCAGGTGTTTTCGCGGGTCGAGCAGCAGATAGCAGTAGGCGCGATTTCCTGCTCGCCCCACACGACCCCGCAACTGATGGAGATCGGCCAGCCCATAGCGGTCGGCATCATCGATAAAGATCGTATTGGCGTTCGGAATATCGAGACCGCTTTCGACGATTGTTGTTGCCAGCAGAATATCGAATTTACGGTCGATAAAATCGACCATGACCTGCTCGAGTTTTCCTTCGGGCATCTGTCCGTGTCCCACGGCAAGCGATGCCTCCGGCACGATTTCGCGTAATTTATCGGCGACCGCTTCGATATCGTGTACGCGGTTATGAACGAAAAAAATCTGACCGTTTCGATTGAGTTCCCGATCGACAGCCCGCTTGATTAAATCGGGGTCGAAGCGGACTACCCGAGTTTCGACGGCCAGACGATCTTCGGGTGGCGTTTCAAGATTAGAAATGTCTCGCGCACCGAGGAGCGAAAGATGCAAGGTTCGCGGAATCGGTGTTGCGGTGAGCGTCATCACATCCACTGTCTGTCGCACCGCTTTGAGACGTTCCTTGATCTCGACGCCGAATCGCTGTTCCTCATCGATGATCACCAGTCCGAGATTTTGAAAGTTGACGTCTCTCTGTGCCAGGCGATGCGTGCCGATAGCGATATCGACCTCTCCAGCGGCCATCCGCTCGAGCGTCTTTTTCTGCTCCTTCCGTGTGCTAAAACGACTGAGCGATGCAATCTCGATCGGAAATTCCACCATCCGATTACGGAATGTGTCCAGATGTTGGGCGGCTAGGATGGTTGTCGGTACCAGGACGGCCACCTGATAACCGCTATCGACCGCTTTGAAGGCTGCCCGCAAGGCAAGTTCTGTTTTGCCGAAACCGACATCGCCACAAAGCAATCGATCCATCGGCCGTGCGTTTTCCATATCTTCTTTGATTACAGAAAGCGCCGCGATCTGATCGGGGGTTTCCTGATAGGGAAAGGCCGCGTCGAACTCTTGCTGCCAGTGGCTGTCGACTGGAAAACGAATGCCCTGTCGCGTCTTGCGGGCAGCCTGCATTTCGAGCATCTCGACCGCCATATCACTCACGGCACTTTCGGCCGCTTCTTTTTGGCGGAGCCACCGCCCTCCCCCGATCTTTGCCAGACGCGCTCGGCCCCGCGTGCCCCCCACGTATTTTTGCACCAGAGCAATCCGTGACGCCGGCACAAATATTTTTGTGCCACCGTCGAATTCAATTTTAAGGTGTTCTTCCCGCTGATGCTCGCGGACAATGGTCTCCAGGCCCAGATAGCGACCAATTCCGTGCGCGAGATGCACGACCAGATCGCCTTTCCGTAGATCGGTAAAACTGTCGATCGCGCGTCCTAAACGCCGACGTGCGGTTCGGCGGATCTCTTCTCGATGAAATAATTGTTCGCTGCCAATCACAATCCGCTCGGAATTATCGTCCACTGGATCCTGTTCCCAGCGAAATCCCTCGTGCAATCGTCCGCGAAGGATGTGTAAACGGCCCTGCGTGTGGGCAGTGGAGTCTGCGAAGATTTCACCGATCCGTTCGCATTCCGCTTCGGTCGAACAGATCAGATCGATCTCAGCCTCTTCGGCCCACTGATCGAGTTGCTTTTTGACCCGTCCGATATCTCCGGTAAAGCGTTCCACGGACTGCAGTGGCAAGGCGAAGGATCTGCTGGAGGTCGCAATCGTTTCGGCCGTAATCAGCGGCCTGTCGCCGAAACGCTTCATGAGTTGGTTGTAGCTGAAGTGGTTTTCCAGTCCCTCGGCTCTGGCCAGATAATCGGTCGTTGCCACTTGTAAGCGTTCCGGTTCGATGAGCAGCAGCGTAGTGTTTTCTGGAAGATAATCGACGAGCGATTCGGTCTGTTCGGTTTGGGGTACGAGTGTGGTTACCTCCACCTGCTCCACATTTTGCAAACTCCGCTGCGTTTCGATATCGAACTGGCGAATCGAGGTGACTTCGTCTCCGAAAGTTTCAATCCGGAAGGGTTGGAGATGATCGGCCGCAAAGATATCGAGGAGTCCCCCCCGCAGTGCAAATTCGCCTGGCAGTTCCACGCTGGATGTCGGGTGCATCCCTGCTTCCACCATCCAAGTCGCCCACTGTTGAAGATCGATTTGTTTTTCGAGTTGGATGTGTCGTGTGGCTGCGTGAAGTTCCTGCTTCGACGGTACTTTTTGCAGCAGGCTCGTGGCGGTGCTGAAGATAACCTCTGGACGGGGGCTTGCATCGGACAAAGCAAAGACTTTGAGCATTTGCAGCCGGTGGGCAAAGATATCGTCGTAGACAACGCGGTCTTTGAGGTTTGTATCCCAGGCGGGAAAACGACCACTTGCCCCTTCACGAAACAGGGGCCATGCGTCGACAAGTTGGTCCATGGCTGCGGCGTGGTCGCAGACCACAAGCAGTGGACGCCTACCGCGTGCGGCAAGGGCTGCCGCCAAGAGCGCGCACGCCGAGCCCCAGACTCCGCCGATGCCCACCGGTTTGCCCGGGAGCAACTGATCGAGCCAACCGGCGAAGTCCTTGTGCGAAAGCAACCGATCCACCAAGCCGCCCAGCGGCGGCGTGGTGTGCCGTACGGCGGGAGAACTCAGACTCATTCTTAGGTTTACGCTTCCTCCAATGATCCGATTCTACCGTGAGGGAGCGTGCTGATACAGCGGCCCTTTCTAAAAAGAGCGATAACCGAAGACGGTTTTAAGACGCCTTGAGTGTGGCGATCTCGGTTTCGACAGCGGTGATTTCCGTTTCAAACCTAGTAAGTTCCTCGGGATCATCGAGCTGTTGTCGGATCCCGGCCAGCTGTTGCCGGATCTTCTGCAGGCGTTTGTTGAGTAGCTCGATGCGTTTTTTTGCTTTTTTGTCCATGCCCTGGGCCGTACCGATGATTTTTCCTTGCGATTTCACAAGCCTAATCCAATCGTTGCCTTCGGGAAAGCGGCTGCAGCCGCTTTGATGCTAACTCGATTCAGTTGCCTTCGGCAGCCATTCTTTTTACATAGTGCATCGCTTCCTCCCGGGTGGTCACCCGACCCTCAAGCTGTGCATTCCTAACTTCTTCGAGAAGCTTGGCAAATTTTTTGCCCGGCGATAAACCCGCTTCGATCAACGCGTCGCCTGTCAGCAGCGGTGGTGGATTGAGTTTTTCTGCGGGCCAGGCGATTCGTTCGCGGCAAAAGGCCAGGTCGGCAGCGCCGGTCTGTTGGCAGGCCGTCTGCGCTGCAAGCAGACTGACTAGTTCATCGCGGCCCTCATGAATCAGTATCCGCTGCAGTTGCGGCCAGCGTTGGGTTGGTGCCGCATGCAGTGCGCGATAGTTTTCAACAAGCCACGCGATGCGACGCGCCTGGCGACTTGAAAGCCTCCACTTTTTTGCCAGGTCCCTCGCCCCGCGGGCATCGGTAACTGCCGCAAGCAGTGGGGCAAGGGCCAGCAGAAAAGAGGGCGCACTTAAATGCGATTCAAGCGAAAGCACCTCGGCGAGTGCATCGCGGCCGGGCAGTGGCATCGATTCGGGAAAGAGCATCGGCAGCAGACCTACTTCATCTAATAACTGCAATCCCTGAGCCCGACTCGCGTCGAGGAGCATTTTTTCCAGTTCGCCTGTGATGCGTTCAGCGCTGACCATGCGGAGTGCCTCGGGCATCTGTCCGATTGCGGAGCGCGTTTTTTCTTCGAGCTTAAATCCGAGTGTCGCCGTAAAGCGCACAGCCCGAAGCAACCGCAGCTTATCTTCTGTGAAACGCGCTTGCGGGTTGCCGATTGCCCGCACAATGCCAGCCTCGAGATCCTTTTGGCCGTCGACATAATCGATAACCTCTTTCGTTTCGGGATCGAGAAAGAGTCCGTTGATTGTAAAGTCGCGGCGTTGGGCATCTTCTTGGGGTGTGCTGAAGGTGACATTCACCGGCCGTCGGCCATCGAGATAGGCTCCATCGGATCGAAAGGTGGCCACCTCAACCTGCATTTTCGTTTTCGGGTCGACCACACAGATCACACCGAAAGCCGCACCGACCGGAACGGTAAATGTGCCCGACTTGCGGAAGAGGCCTTCGACTTCATCCGGTTTCGCGCTGGTCGCCACGTCGTAGTCTTTGGGATCCCTGTCGAGCAATCGGTCTCGAACGCATCCGCCGGCAAACAGCGCCTCAAATCCAGCAGTGCGGAGCCGCAGTGCCACATCGGTCGCAAATCGGCGCAAACTTTCCGGATCGTGTTCGATGTGTGTCATTGGATGAGTGGGTAGGGAACGTGGGTAAGCGATGCGGGGGAGCGATGCTGAAGTGTCGCGTAGGTTGCTGTGAATAGGCCCATAATACGGCAAGCGGGCAAATCGTCCTACGCGACACTTTTTACGGGGTCTTTCTCTTCTTTTTTGCACCCTTGGTGTGTGGCGGGAACGTTTCTCTTGGTGCGGTCGCGTTGTCGATCTCGTCGCAGCCGCCGGTTGAAAAACGGGAAATGTGCCCGATTACAGTATGTATCT
>CAUZBD010000170.1:0-5874 GCA_963577795.1 Planctomycetota bacterium
TTCGTGTTGAGTTTAATAAATTTACCCTGCTGTGGTTGTTCTCCGGGCGTGTATCCCTCAAGGGAACGAATATTCGGTCTGAAATAATCCAACGCCACATCTCCCTTAGACTACACTCTAGGGCTTTTCGTTAATCCGGACATCCACGCTGTACCGATGTGCCGTAAGTCCCTCACGCTCAGCCAACGCAGCAACCGTAGCGGATACTTTCACCACCGCCGCGTGATCAAATTCGATAATGCTGGTCGACCGTAAAAAACTGTTTGATGAAAGTCCGCTTGCAAATCTCGCAGTACCACCCGTAGGCAACACGTGCGAGGGACCTGCAACGTAATCGCCGATCGCCACAGGCGTCTGAGGACCAACGAAAATAGCACCTACCGAACGGAATTGATCGATAATTTCTTTGGCATCGTGTGTGGCGATTTGCAGATGTTCCGGAGCAATACGATTGGTGATTGAGACCAACGACTCAAAATCGGAAAGGTGTACCAGCGCGCCGTATTCGAGCAAGCTTTCGCGGGCTTCTTGACCCCGGTCGAGTTGCGGGAGCAGACGTGCTAATTCGTGTTGTACTTGGTCGATCAACGCCTTGCTGGTCGTAAGCATGAGACTCGATCCCGGTGCATGCTCGGCCTGCGCCACCAGATCAGCAGCGGCCACTTCCGCTTTGATCGAATCATCTGCTACGAGCACCAGTTCACTCGGCCCGGCAATCGAATCGATTGCGACCTCTCCGTAGACGTATCGCTTTGCCAGGGCCACAAAAATATTTCCCGGACCGCAAATCAAATCAACTGGTTCTAGATTTTCAACACCGTAGGCCAACGCCGCAACGGCTTGCGCACCACCTGCACGATAGACTTCTCCGATACCCAGCTCGCCACAGGTTGCTAGGAAATCTTGATTTTCAGTTCCATATTTTGTCGGAGGTGCGACGACAGCAAGCTGCTCCACTCCTGCGGCCTCGGCACAAAGGGCCGTCATGAGCAACGAAGAAGGGTAGGCCGCCGCCCCGCCGGGCACGCAGATACCTACCCGCTGGAGTGGACGGTAGCGGTGCATGAGCTGTCCGCCACCGGATACGTCCATCCTTGTATCCTGATGTAAAATAGCATGCTGGAAGCGAAGTACATTCTCGCGGACTTGCCGAATGGCTCGCAAGAAGTCCTGGTCGGCTGCCCGATGCGCTGCATCAATTTCACGCTGTTGTACCCGGATCGTCTGCGATGTGACCTCTGCCTGATCCAATTGTTTTGTGAACTGAAGTACGGCCTGAATACCCCCTGCGCGAACGGCTTCACAGATCCTCTCGACGACCTGATTTGGACTAAGCGGTTCTCCGAATACCTCGATGGTCTTAGCCCGGCTTCGCGCTGAAACAATATCCCCTCGAACGCCTAGTTTTCTTCGTAGGCCTTCCACCTTGTCCACAAGATTATCAAATTGATCATCCCAAATGGGAATCGGAAACACAGCATCCATGACGCTAGGGCCTACTGGCAGTTTGGTGTACACTGTTGCGACATCATCATCGAACCGCTGGACTTGGATTTTCCTGCGATCCGACTGCCATTCGAGCAGATCCCGAATAACATAAAGAGCTTCCCATTATATCCTCCATTCTGCCTCGTTGCTGCCGATGGTGAAAGGGCCATTTTGACCGAAAAACGAGGCGAGCCAATCCCATGACACAACAGCAAACACCGCTCGATTACCGGAGTGACACGCTCACCCAGCCTACACCTCAAATGCGCGCTGCGATGGCAAGTGCCGAGGTGGGCGATGATGTGTTTGCTGAAGATCCTTCGGTAAACAAACTACAACAGCACGTCGCTCAATTACTCGGCAAAGAGGCAGCACTATTCGTCCCTTCGGGAACCATGTCCAACCAAATAGGGGTCCTCGTCCACTGTCAGGGAGGCGATGAATTCCTCTGCGAAACAGGGTGTCATATCTACAACTACGAACAGGGTGCCTTTGCACAGTTGGGCGGAGTTGTTGCACGGACGGTTGATGGCCGCGAGGGTCTTCTCGACGCATCTCAATTGGTCGATAAAATTCGCCCAACCAATGCGCATCTTGTCAGGACGCGTCTCGTCTGCCTGGAAAATACGCACAACATGGCTGGCGGACGGATTCATTCCTATGACCAGATCAAAGAAATCTGTCGTTGGGCACACAGCAACAATCTGATTTGTCACCTCGATGGAGCTCGCCTGATGAATGCCGTGGTTGCGACAGGCATTCCTGCCTCACAGTGGGCACAACATTTTGATACTGTGAGCATCTGTTTTTCAAAAGGACTCGGCGCTCCCGTTGGTTCCGCTCTGGTTGGCGATCGCACGGCGATAGAGCATGCCCACCGAAAGCGTAAGCTTCTGGGGGGCGGAATGCGGCAGGCGGGGGTTTTGGCGGCCGCAGCCGACCACGCCCTCACACACCATGTCGAGCGACTTGCAGAAGATCATGTGCACGCAAAGAGCCTTGCTGCCGGGCTCGCATCGATCGAAGGACTCCAATTGGCACAACAAACGACTGACACCAATATTGTCCTTTTCCAGGTCGATCCAGCGATTGGCACCGCGGCGGAATTCGTTGCGGAACTTGCCAACAGCGGCGTACAAATGCTCGCCGTGGCACAGGATCGCGTCCGCGCGGTAACACATCTCGACGTATCCCACTCGCGAGTCACCGAAGCCATTGAAACTGTGCAGCGAGTACTCGATCAGTTGCGACAGACTTGAAGCCCCGTATCCTCAAGAGCCGAGCGTTGCGTTATGTATCTGAGTCCTACGATTCTAATGTGTCCACCTGTGTTTTACGGTATCGAATATGAGATCAATCCCTGGATGGATCGGACCCGGGTTGTCGAACCGCTCGAGGCGACTCGACAGTGGGATGCATTGCATGCATCAATCGTCGATTGCGGGGCACATGTCGAATTAGTCGAACCGGTCGAGGGGTTACCCGATATGGTCTTTACTGCAAATGCAGCATTGATTTATCGAACGATTGCGGTCCTCTCGCAATTCCGCCACCCGCAGCGGCAGGGTGAACAAAAGTATTGGCGTACGGAACTGGCGGATCACCAGTTCCGTATCGAGTGGCCGGCCGAGAACATGGCATTTGAAGGTGCAGGCGACGCACTCTTTTGCGGTGACGCACTCTACGCGGGATACCGCATTCGAAGTGATGCAACCAGCCATCAAGGAATTGCAGAGTCCCTGGGGATTGCCGTCATCCCGCTGGAATTAGTCGATGACTACTTTTATCATCTCGACACCTGCTTTTGCCCGCTTTCATCCACCGAGGCAATCTACTATCCGGGGGCTTTTGACGAATATGGGCAGAAAGTACTCCGGAATTCGATTCCTGATCTGATTGAAGTGGAAGTGGATGAAGCCCGTCAATTTGCCTGCAATGCCGTGGTGATTGATCGAAATATCATTACGGGTACCGGATGCCCTCATCTCCATGCCAAACTGAAAGACCGAGGATGGTCGCCTCAAGAATCGGAGTTGGGAGAATTCATCAAAGCAGGCGGGAGCGCAAAATGCCTGACACTCCGCCTTGATGGAGAAGACGCCGCTGCCTGGAAAACATCCTAGGCATTCGCTGCATCCGCTCGCAGACTTTACGACCGAAGTGCCTGTGCAAGGTCATCGATCAGGTCTTCGGTGTTTTCGATTCCTAGCGCAATGCGAATCATATTGTCTGTAATCCCGAATTCTTTTCGCTGCTCCTTGGTGCACTCGTAATAGCTCATCACCAGCGGCTGTTCGATGAGCGACTCTGCACCCCCTAAACTCGGTCCGATCCGAGGTATTTTAACCGCGTCCACCACGCGAGCCGTCTGCTGCCAGTCGGCGCCAGCGACCTCAAAGGTAACGAGGCCACCAAATCCATCCATCTGTGACTTTGCTAATTGATGAGAAGGGTGCGATTCAACTCCAGGATAATAGACGCGACTGATTCGCGGATGCGTTTCTAAAAACCTTGCCACCTCAAGTCCATTTTTATTATGCCGGTCCATTCTTAGCTCGAGTGTTTTAAGGCCACGCGACAAAAGGTAGGTGCTATGTGGGGAAATCACGGAGCCGAGGAGTCCGCGCATTTTCCGGATTGCCGCCACTCCTTCACCAGGCCCAGTAATCGAACCGGCTAACAGATCATTATGTCCACCCAAATACTTTGTTGCAGAATGCAGTACATAATCGACACCAAACTCAATCGGCTTCAAATTACACGGGGTAGCTAGTGTTGCGTCAATGACTGTTTCAACGTCGTGGCGATGTCCGATATCTGCAAATCGCGGTACGTCGATACAGCTCAAATGCGGATTGGTTGGTGATTCGCTAATTAATAATCGCGTCTTATCGTTAATGGCATCCTCCATCGCACGATAGTCTCCCGTTGGAACCTGATGCGAGACAACTCCTAGACGGCCAAGATGCTCAAGACAAAGCTGTCGCGTGCGATGGTAACATTCATCAAAGAGCACAACCTCGTCTCCACTCTGCAGTTTAGACAGTAATAACGCAGAGACAGCAGCCATGCCACTACTAAAGAGCACGGCATCTTCTCCTGAATCGAGGGCCGCAAGCTTAGCCTCAACAACTTTCTCACCGGGTGACCCATAACGTCCATATTCGGATCGCGGTTGTTTTTGCTCGATATAATCGATCACCGCCTGGGTGTCTGAAAAAGTAAAAGTCGAGCTACAAAATATCGGGTCGGTAATCGCATTTCCGTATTTTTCACGCTGCTCACCCGCGTGGACGGCTGCTGTCGAAAGCCTCCGTCGCTTCGTCTGAGTTGGCTTGAGCGACCGCTGCTGCGAGGGCGAAAATACACTGATCTCGTGCTGGGGCGTCAAAGCCGTATTCCTTTGCGATTGGGTCATCGTTTCTCTCCCATCCTTAAATTTCATAAACAATCTGGATAGCGGTCGCTTGGACACATGTAAAAAAAAACCGCGACCCAATAGGATCGCGGCTTTTGGCTTTCTGTGTTAAACACCGGCGGAAAACACTCCATAGCCCGTCGCGGTGTCGGCACTTTAGCAGTTATTGGCTGCAAGCGGCCTCAAATCCCATATGTCAAAATGGTAACCTCGTCTCCCAAAGAACGCAAGCAGAATGTTGTTCGGAATCTGGAAAATTCCCTCCAACACGTATTGGCGGTAAAATCGAATGGCACCTGAGGAAAAATACCGGTTCGTTTACTGGACGGATGCCTAAATACATGCATAAAATAGAGTTCAACATATAATTTATCGCCGTGGGGAATCCGAATGGCGTTTACGACTGCAAGTCTAGGAAAAACTGCTCGAACCCCGCACACGGGTCCACGTCGCGTTGCCGCAGTCGCATTTTTACTGTCGTTGCTGTCGTTGCTGTTGGCACCTTGCCTGCTCGCTGCCGACGCTGATGCGATCATCGATGCAATTGCGGAATTATCCCACCATTCATTTTCCGTGCGGACGCATGCAGAGCATAAACTTCTGCGTATTGGATCTCCCGCGCACGAGGCCCTGATCGACGCGCTCAATCACGACGATCCAGAAACACGTCGATCTGCCCGACGCATCCTCGAGCAGATCCAGAATGACCGCCTCTATATGCAGATCCGCCAATTCACTACCCAGGGTCCCGATGCAGCAACACCTCCACTCCCTGGATGGTCATTTTACCGGGAACATATCGGCCACGATGCCGTTGCGAGGGCAGATTTTGTTGAGGCGGTACGCGCTGAGCCAGTTCTTCTCGAGTCGCTCGATCAGGATTCGACCTATAGCAGTCAAGCGCTCCAGAGTCGCGCCCAGACGCTTTACAATGCTCTGATCCGCAATCCTGGACAAAACCCAAGTGG
>CAUZBD010000171.1:0-5863 GCA_963577795.1 Planctomycetota bacterium
TAGGGGGTAGATTTTCCTCATAGCTTATTTTCGTTCGCAAAGGATGCGGACGGTCTTGGCGTAATCGACTTTGGACTGCAGGGAGGCAGGGATGTCGACAGTCGCTGGCCAATCGGAAGGCCCAAACTTCGTATTTCGAAGTACTCAAGTACACAACGGCCCGCGCTGCCAATCAACCGTGGCCGATGTCGCAGTGGTTGAGGGTTTTGGATACTGGAGTGGCAAGGATGTTCGAGTAGAGTTTCACCCAGCGGAAAAACACTCGGGATTCGTCTTCATTCGCGAAGATCTCGAAATTCCGGTACGTATCCCTGTAACCGTAGACTGCCGCATTGAAACACCGCGACGAACAACGCTTGCCAGCGGTGGTTCTCAAGTTGAAATGGTGGAACATGTGCTGGCGGCATTGAGCGGACTTGGCATTACCAATTGCGAAATCCGCGTCAATCAGAGTGAAATGCCAGGCTGTGACGGTTCTTCCCGGGCTTTTGTCGAAGCGATCGATAAAGTGGGCATCCGTATTCAAGATGCCTCCGAACCCCGGTTGGTTGTTCGCGAACCGATAAGGATCGGAGATGCCGATCATTGGATTGAAGCCCGGCCCGCTCTCGATGGTATCACATCGTTTCGTTACCGACTTGACTACACCGAACTTTCTATCGCGATAGGTCGACAGACAGTCGAATTTCCGATGACGCCCGATATTTTTCGTAGTGAAATTGCCTGCTGCCGCACGTTTATGTTGGAACAGGAGGCCGAGTGGTTACTTGCCCAAGGCCTGGGCACTCGGGTGAAACCCACCGATATTTTGGTTTTTGACCAACAGGGGCCAAAAGAAAATACATTGATTTTCCAAGATGAGTGTGCCCGACACAAAGTTTTGGACATGGTTGGCGATTTTGCTCTCGCAGGTTGTTATGTCGTGGGCAAAGTCGTTGCCCATCGTTCGGGGCATCGTTTAAATGCAGATTTTATTCGCGCATTGTTGAAAGAAGAGCAGATCGAATTCCCCTGTCGTAAGACCGCTTGATCAGCGATGCGTCGATCAAATTTTCGGTGAACATTGAACTAGATATTCTTTATAAAATAGATGCAAATCACATGACTACGTTTATTGCTGAACAAGCCTACGTTGATCCACGTGCAGAAATTGATAACGATGTCGAAATTGGACCTTTTTGTGTGATAGGTCCGGGTGCACGTATCGGCCACGGAACGCATCTGGTGGGTAATGTAACCATCATGGGACAGGTGACGATTGGCTCTCATAATCACATCTATCCGGGCGCCGTTATCGGCGCGGAACCACAAGATGCGAGCTATCAGGGGAGTGATACGCAGGTCGTCATTGGAAATCATAATATGATTCGTGAGGGCGTCACAGTCAATCGAGGTTCCGAAAAAGAGGATGGGATAACTTACATTGGAAACCACAACTTCTTAATGGCCAATGCACATGTCGCCCACGATTGTCATGTAGGCAGTCACACCGTCATTGCGAATGGATCTTTGCTGGGGGGGCACGTTCACATAGACGACCACGCTACATTATCAGGGTCTACTTGTGTTCATCATTTTGTGACGATAGGTCGTTTTGCTTTTATTGGTGGACTCAGTCGCGTCATACACGATGTTCCGCCCTATATGCTTGTGGATGGCCAACCGGCTCGCCCGAAGTGTATCAATGTAGTAGGGCTCAAACGCAACGCCTTCTCAGCAGAGGACATAGGATATATTTCTGAAGCGCATCGCTTGCTCTATCGCGCCAAAGTAGGCCTGGAGCAGGCACAAGAAAGCCTGCTTTCGAATGACCAACTTACGCCAGAAGTGAATCAAGTGCTTCAATTTGTTCAGAACCAACGAGATGGAGAGCATGGCCGAGCAAGAGAGCAGCGTCGCGCGGCCTAAGGGAGTCACGGTGTCTGCAGAGCCTCGTACCAAATGACAAAAGAGCCCTATCGAATATGTCTGAAAAAATAAAAATTGCTGTGATCGGTGCGGGACATCTCGGTCGGTTCCATGCCCGGTTGCTTTCTAAGCATCCGGCATACGATTTGTTGGCAATTGTGGATCCTTCACCGTCTGCCCGCCAATCGGTAGCCGATGAAGTCGGTGTAAAAGGCTGCGAGTCGTTTGAATCACTATTGGAACTCGGTTCGATCGATGCGGCAGTGGTAGCTGCCCCAACTAAATACCATTATGAGATCGGAGAAGCATTACTCAGAAGGGGTAAACATCTTCTTATTGAAAAGCCACTTGCCCTCAATCTATCTCAGGCCGATGCACTGGTCACCATTGCGGCCACAGAGAACCGTGTCCTTCAGGTGGGACATATTGAGAGGTTCAATCCAGCACTAGAAAAAGTTTATCAACACGTTGAGCGACCCTATTTTATTGATGCTAGGCGTCATGGAGGCTATTCTTTTCGCTCAACGGATATTGGAGTTGTGCTTGATTTAATGATACATGATGTCGATATCACGCTTAGCCTGCTGAAGTCGAAGCCGATCCGAATTGATGCAGTAGGTGCCTGCGTGGTGGGACCTCACGAAGATATTGCAACGGCACGATTGGTGTTCGAAGGAGGCTGTGTTGCCAATCTATCGGCCTCGCGCGTGAGCGAAAAAATCGAGAGAAGGATGCAGGCCTGGGGACCGCAATATTTTGTCGATGTTGACTATGCGGCAGGGGCAACACGATTTACGCGATCGACAGATGCACTGAAGCATGGTCAAGTCGATCCGGACCGCCTTTCTTCGGAAGAAAAGAAAAAAGCACAGGAGCATTTTTTTAGCGACTGGTTGCGTACGGAACAGTTTGTTGCAGAATCGCGTAATGCATTGGATGACGAGCTCACAGACTTTGCTCTCGCGATTCATACAGGGCAGCCAGTGCAGGTCGATGGATCGGCAGGCCGGGATGCAGTTGCCGTATGCGAACAAATACTCGAAAGAATGGTTCAGCATGTGTGGGATGGTGCTGAACGTGGCCAAGACGATCCCCAGTTACTGCCGAGTCCGGCAACGATTCCGGTACCACCTGCACACAATGCAACCGGAACGCAGCGTCGACGTGCCGGATAATATTTGGGTTCACTCTTCGATACTGAGCCGATTGTTGAGGAGCGGATCTATTTCCCAAGAACCTCTTCCTGAGAATCCGAACCCTCGGTACTCGTATTATCTTGATAACGATTTGCCGACCCGTCACGGGACGGATCTTCCAGTTTTCCTAGATTTGCGTCGCGTGCAGCGGAGAGTACCTCTGTAGTAATATTGGCGATACTTGCCGTATAGAGGACGGATTCTTCTCGGTCAGTGAGTACAATATGGATTCCCTTTTTCGTTGCAACCTGATCAACGGGGTGTTTTATTTTTGTCCGTATTTGTTTAACAAGGGTTTCTTGAGTCGCTGCGAAAACGCGGCTGGCCTGAGTTTGTGCTTGTAGCAGGATTTGCCGAGTTTGTGCTTGCATTACAGCCAGTTCACGCTTTTGATCGTCATCGGGAAACTCGCCATAGGCTTGAATCTTTTCCTTAAGTTCCGCCTGTCTCGCCGATTGAAGTTTACGAATTTCATTGTCGAGCAAGGTCCGCTGTCTATTTAGGATAGCCTTCAATTCACGGAGCAACCCGAGTTCCTCGGCGATTTTATTCAGATCGCAAATGGCAATTTGTAACTGTGGCGGAGTGGCTTCAATAACCGTTGGCGACAACTTGTGTTTTTCACATCCGACCAGCAGCAAAAGACAAGTCGTCAGAATATATGACATCCGCTGAAGAGTAATGAGCATGAGAATGCCTTTAGATTGTAATAATGATGAGATGAGCTAACAAAACGCGACCACTTGCCTTTTGTGATTGTAATTCAGACTCCGCCCCTGGGTTAATGTTATTCAACCATATTAATGGTCGATAGAGGATACTGTCAAAAAACTAGGTTTATGCCAAATCGCGATCATCAAATAGTGCGAGGGCAAGCAGCATCGCAATCGAGATGTAAATCAAAGAATAGCCTCCCACCCAACCAATATAGCTTAACGGGACTTGTTGTCCGGCGACGATAGCCCCATAGATATTAAAATGTTCAAGTACCGGTAAAACGGTTGCAAAAAGCTGTCCCATAAATTGGACGATTGCAAATTCGCCAACAGACGACTGAACAAACAGTGGCAGCAAATGGCCGACTACATAGATTCCCATGCAAATGATCAAATTTGCCAAAATGGAAAGTCTCGTTGAAATAGCAACGCTGATCGAGGCCAGTACAGCGGCTTCCATAAAGGCAAGAATTAGCCCAGGAACGGCAAGCGCAATTTCCTGGCAGCTATCCTGCCAAGTGACATAATAATTTGCCGACTCGCGGGCATCGTACGGGACCTTATAAGAGATGCAAATAACAAAAAACATTCCCAGTAGCAGAAAGAGTAATGCAAGCGCGGAGAGAACCCCAGTGAATTTCCCCAAAATAAATTGAGATCTTCCGATTGGTTTCGAGAGAACAGTGAGCGCGGTCCGCCCTTCAATTTCATCCGCTACCGAAGTGCTAGAAGTCCAGATAGCGACAAAAATGGCGAGTAGCATAATAACTTGAAGGCAGGCCTCCTTGTACATTTTGATGTCGTCGCCAAAAGTGAAATAGGGGATAAAAATAAATAAACCAAGTAGAAAAACACCAAATACAACGGTAATTAGAAAGAGCGGCTGGCTGACGGCTTCTTTTCCCGTGGTCAGGCCTATGGCAGCAATCTGAGGAAGCAGCAGTTGTAGGAGCAGATAAAAAATGACATAGCAAAATAAGCCAATGGCCGTATAGAAAATTAAATTTGCTTCGGGGACGGTCGCGGTTGTCTCATACCGAATGTCGAGTTGGACAGCAGTATCCGTGTCGTTTTCAACATAAAGTGATTCTAAAGATTTCAGCAGTGGTCCGGTCGCATTGCGTGTGCGAACCCATTTAAAGGGTTCTTTTGGGCGAACTTGAAACCTTTCTTGCTCCGCCAGGCTGGCTTCGATGGGAGGAATGTTAATCCCTACACTCACAGATTCCGTTGCGTCGACGGTAAGAGATTTTAACTCCCCGGCAGGTATTTCAAGCGGTATTTTCTCTGCGACTGCATTCGCATGAATAGTGATTTCCAGCGCCTGGCTTCCCACGGCAGGGAGTCGTAGCAGAGAAAGAACAGCTTCTTGTTTACGATCAAAAAGTCGCCCTCCTAGCAGGTCAATCAGGGTCACTCCGCCTGCAAAAAGGCTAAGTACAAATGCAGCAAGCAGTACCGGAAGGACAATATTCTCTCGAAGTAAACCGCGCATTTCTTCTGCAAAGCGACGATGGACTACGGTAAGCACTAGAAAGAGAATTGCTAGGCCAATCAGTCCGACTGCGGCGCCTACGCCGATTAGCCAAATAGGTTTCAAGCCTAACTCAAAAGCTTGTGTCACGAGATGATTGCTCCTCTAAAACAAAGAATTGATCAGGTGCTCCAGGCGCGGCTTGAAAAATTTCAGTAGCGAACGCTGAAACCAACAAGATTTCCGATGGTTTGCAGGTCAGTGATTTGAATATCTGAAATACTGTGCCCCCACAAGGTTCTCACATCTTCTAGAAGGTCATCAACTTTTCCGCATTCACCCTCGACGACTAACCTGACTTTTCCATTCTCTAAATTCTGGACAAATCCGTTTACGTGTTGCCGCATAGCCAGCGTAGAGACACTTTGCCGAAAGCCAACGTCCTGTACGCGACCCGAGTATAAAATTTCCCTTCCGATCAGATCTTTCACAGCGATGTGCTCACGGCCAAGTAAAAGTTAATCGCTGAAAACACAGGAAAAAGACGGTTCGGCGGAAAGCGACCAGTA